>NZ_JBHTSA010000012.1:0-117155 GCF_042795405.1 Streptomyces sp. NPDC056480
TGCAGGGGGGACCCTGTGGGAGAGTAGGACGCCGCCGAACAATTTTTAGCCTCAACCCCCGGACCTTGTCCGGGGGTTGAGGCATTTTTGCGTTCGGCTACTTTCAGCCAATGATTGATGCGTGCATGACATCTCATGCCGGCTGTGACACGCTCCGTGGCGCACTCCGAACCCGGTCGGCTCCGGTGAGCGGCTTGGGTTCCCCCCACCCACAAGCTGTGGCAAGGAGAGCGACATGAAGTACACCCCCACCCTGACCGGCTTGGCCGCGCTGGCAATGGCGGTCGGCATCGGTGTTGTTCCCACATCGGCCCATGCGAGCGGCACCCTCGCCGGCGCGGAGGTCGACGGCGTGATCGTCGTCTCCGGGAACACCTGTAGCTGGACCGGTGCCGACGCCAGTGCGACTCCGCCGAGCGCGCTCACCGTCGACCGGTCCACGATCAACAAGCCGGGCGGGAACCTGACCTGCGCCGGCGGCATCACCGCCTCGCTCAACAACAACCCGGCCTTCACCTTCGACGACGCCGCCGGTACGGCGACGACGGACGTCATCGACCTCACGGGGAAGCAGTCGTTCGTCTCCTGCCGCTACAAGGTGACGAACATCGTCTGGAATCGGGACGGGGCCACCAGGAAGTACGTGAACACCCCCTTCACGGCCACCAAGGTCTCGGGCTCGTTCCTGTGCCCGGGTTCCTTCAGCGCCGCGGCCGGGGAGGCCTCCGTCGTGTTCCGTTGATTCGGGGCGCCACCCGTGGTCGATGGCCGGCACGGCGTGTTCGCCGTGCCGGCCATCGGTGTGTGGGGCTCTACAGGCGGCCGGCAGCCTTCAGGGCGAGGTACGCGTCGGCCAGGGCGGGGGCGAGGGTGTCGGGGGAGGCGTCGACGACCGTGACCCCGTGACGGCGGAGCTGGTCCGCGGTGCGGGAGCGCTGCGACTGCGTCTGAGTGGCCGCCGCGGCCTCGTAGACACCCTCGATGGTGCCGCGCGTCGTCGCCATGCGGGCGATGTGGGGGTCGGCGACCGAGGCGAGCAGGACCGTGTGGCGCTGGGCGAGCTGCGGCAGGACCGGGAGGAGACCCTCCTCGATCGGGGCGGTGTCGAGGCTCGTCAGAAGGACGATCAGTGAGCGGCGGGGAGCGCGTGCGAGGGCTGTCGCGGCCAGGCCGCGGGCGTCGGTCTCGACGAGTTCGGGTTCGAGCGGGGCGAGGGCGTTGACCACGGCGGGCAGGACGTCGCCGGCGGAGCGGCCCTGGACCTGGGCGCGGAGGCGCCGGTCGTAGGCCAGGAGGTCCACGCGGTCACCGGCGCGGGACGCGAGCGCCGTGAGCAGGAGTGCCGCGTCCATCGAGGCGTCGAGGCGGGGGATGTCGCCGACGCGGCCGGCCGAGGTGCGGCCGGTGTCCAGGACGATCAGGATGTGGCGGTCGCGCTCGGGGCGCCAGGTGCGTACGGCGACCGTGGTCTGGCGGGCGGTGGCCCGCCAGTCGATCGAGCGGGTGTCGTCGCCCGGGACGTACTCGCGGAGGCTGTCGAACTCCGTGCCCTCACCGCGTGTCAGGACGCTGGTGCGGCCGTCGAGTTCACGGAGCCGGGCGAGACGGGACGGCAGGTGCTTGCGGCTGGTGAAGGGGGGCAGGATGCGGACGGCCCAAGGGACGTCGTGGTTGCCCTGACGGGCTGCCAGGCCCAGGGGGCCGTAGGAGCGGACCGTGATCCGCTCGGCCCGGCGGTCGCCGCGGCGGGTCGGGCGCAGGCTCGTGGTGAGGCGACGGCGTTCGCCGGCGGGGACCGTCAGGCGGTGGCGTGAGGAGGCGTGTTCGGTGCCGGGAAGCCAGCTGCTGGGCGGCCAGGCGTCGCGGAGCTGGGCGCGGAGGGGGCGGCGGGACCGGTTGGTGACGGTGAGCTGGACGTCGGCCGCGTCACCGAGTCGAACGGATGTATCACCACTTCGGGTGAATTGGAGCGTTCGTACTGGTGCTGCCAGGAGGTAGTCGCACAGAATTGCGAGGGAGAGGGGCGCGTTCACCGCGAGCATCCCCGCCCAGCTGGGGGCGAGGAGGCCGACGGGGATCGAACCGAGTGCGGCGAGCAGCGCTGTTCGTCCGGTGAGGGCCATGGGGCGCCGTTCTCAGCGGGGGACGGGGACGTGGGCGAGGATCGAGTTGATGACGGAGTCGGGGGTGACTCCTTCCATCTCGGCCTCGGGCCGCAGGTGGATGCGATGACGCAGGGTGGGGAGAGCGAGGGCCTTCACATCGTCCGGGGTGACGTAGTCCCGGCCGGTGAGCCAGGCCCAGGCGCGGGCGGTGGAGAGCAGGGCGGTGGCGCCTCGGGGGGAGACCCCGAGCGTGAGTGAGGGGGATTCACGCGTGGCACGACAGATATCGACGACATAGCCGGCGATCTCGGCGGAGACCGAGACCTTGGCGACGGCGGCCCGGGCGGCTTCGAGCTCGGCGGGGCCTGCGACGGGGCGGACACCGGCGGCCTTCAGGTCGCGGGGGTCGAAGCCCTCCGCGTGACGGGTGAGGACCTGGATCTCGTCCGCGCGGGAGGGCAGAGGGACCGTCAGCTTCAACAGGAAGCGGTCCAGTTGTGCCTCGGGGAGGGGGTAGGTGCCCTCGTACTCGACGGGGTTCTGGGTCGCGGCCACCAGGAAGGGTTCGGGCAGGGCGCGCGGGGTGCCGTCGACCGTGACCTGACGCTCCTCCATCGCCTCCAGGAGGGAGGCCTGGGTCTTCGGGGGCGTGCGGTTGATCTCGTCGGCGAGGAGGAGATTCGTGAAGACCGGGCCGGGCTGGAAGGAGAACTCGGAGTTCCGGGTGTCGTAGACCAGAGAGCCGGTCACGTCGCTCGGCATCAGGTCGGGGGTGAACTGGACGCGCTTGGTGTCGAGTTCGAGTGCGGCGGCGAGCGAGCGGACCAGCAGGGTCTTCGCGACGCCGGGCACGCCTTCGAGGAGGACGTGTCCGCGGCAGAGCAGGGCGACGACGAGACCGGTGACGGCGGGGTCCTGGCCGACCACGGCCTTTCCGATCTCGGTGCGCAGGGCCTCCAGGGAGGCGCGGGCGCTGTCCGAGTTCGTAGCGGTCTCGGGGGTCGGGGCGCTCATGAGGTGCGTACCTCTCTTTCGAGGGCGTCGAGTTGGTCCGCCAGGCGGATGAGAGCGGCGTCGTCGGCGGGAGCCGGGCCGAAGAGGAGAGAGAGGGGGTCCGCGGTGGTCTCGGGGAGACGGGCGGAGAGTGCGGGGAGGAGACGGTCGGAGGAGTGGGCCTCCTGGACGGGGACGCCGAGCAGCGGGGCGATCCGGGTGCGGGTCGCGGTGCGCAGCACCGAGGCGGCGCGGTCGCGGGCGTTCGCCTTGCGGTAGAGGCGGGCTCGGCCCTCGGTGGCCTCGGAGGCGCGGAGGGCGACGGGGAGGCGTTCGGTCACCAGGGGGCCGAGGCGGCGGGCGCGCCAGATGGCGGCGAGCAGGGCCGCGATCGCGAGCTGGAGGGTGCCCCACAGCCAGCCGGAGGGGATGAGGGAGAGGAAGTCGCCCGTGGTGCCGTCGTCGGGTGCGTCGGCGGTGGCGGAGGCATCGGTCAGGGAGGGGAGGTACCAGACGAGATGGGGCCGGGAGCCGAGGAGTTGCAGGGCGAGCGAGGCGTTGCCCTGCTGGTCGAGACGCTTGTTGTAGAGGATGTCGGGCGAGCCGAGGAGGACGGTGTCGGTGGTGTCCCGCCCGGGGAGGCGGAGCAGGGTCGGCAGGCCGTCGGAGGGGTAGCAGGAGTCTGCGGTGGCGCCGGGAGCGGTGAGGTAGCGCTCGCCGCCGAGGTCGGCGCTGCCGGCGCGGGTGGCCTCCGCCAGGGTGCAGGACGGGGCGCGGTTCTCCACGGGGGTGCTGGTGGAGCTGGTGACTCCCGGGGCGAGCGTGTCGAGGGAGGGCCGGCCGGCGCCCACGAGGACCGTGCGGCCGGTGGAGCTCGTCATGGCCCGGCGGAGCGTGGACTGCTGGGACTGTGTCAGCAGGTCGGGTGTGGTGACCAGGAGCGTCGCGTCGGGGGTGGTCGCGGCGGCGGCCTCGTCGAGGGTGGTGACGACGGTGAGGCCGATGCCACGGCTCTTGAGGAGTTCGGCGACGGCCCGGCTGCCGTTCGGGTCGGCGGAGCGGGGGTCGAGGGAGCCGTGGGCGTCGGAGGACCGCAGCGTCGCGAGGGCCAGGCCGCCGATGAGGACCAGGGCGAGGACGAGGGCCGCGCCGCGGGCTCGGGTCCAGAGCTGGCGAGGGGAGGCGGCGGTCGACGTGGTGCTGGTGGCCGGGCGGCTCATGCGGGCGTCCCCGTGGAGGCGGTGTCGAGGGTGGGACGGGTGCGCTCTAGGGCGGTGTCCAGTTCCTCGATGCGGCGGTACGCGGGCTCGTCGGCGGTGCGGCCGCCGTATGTGACGTCGTCGAAGACGCGGACGGCGAGGCGCAGGTCGTCCGCGTGGGCGGGGAGGGAGCGGCTCGCTTCGGCGGCGGCCTCGTCCGCGGTGCGGCCGGGGCGGGGGTCGAGCAGGGCGCGTTCCTCGAGGGAGCGGACGATGGCCCGGGTGCGTTCCTGGACGGCCTGGTTCCAGCGGCCGGCGGAGGCGTGCCGGGCGGCGGCCGTGCGGTGGTCGCGGGCGGTGCGGGGGCCGTCCGCGAAGAGGGAGTCGCCGGTGGTGCCCGGTGCGCGGCGGGGGGTGCCGAGGCGCCACCAGAGGGAGGCGGCCGCGGCGATCACGAACAGGACGACCGCGACGAGGCCGATCACGCCTCCGGGCGTGGCACCCGAGGCGGCGTCGAAGAGGTCGCCGACCCACTCCCAGAAGCGGTCGAGGACGCGCTGGAGGAGGTTCGGGTCGTTCTCGTGGTACATCGGCTTGGACAGCTCCCGTTCCGCCGCCTCCTGGGCGGGGACGCGGGAGATGTCCACCGGGATGTCGTCGTCGGCGCGGAGCCGCGCCAGTGCCGTGGTCGTTCCCCCCGTGACCGTCACGGCATCAGCCTCCGACGGTCTGGGTGCCCGGCGTGGGGCCGTAGCCGGGGATGCCCGCGGCCCGTGCCAGCTCGAGGTCCAGGGCTTCGCGGCGGATGCGCTGGTCCACGTAGAGGAGGACCGTGACACCGGCCGAGATCGGGTAGGTGATCGCGCTGGTGATCACACCGCCGATGCCCGTGATGATCAGGAACGGCCAGCCGAAGGTGGTGGACGTGCCGGAGAGCATGTCGGAGAAGCCGTCTCCGTCGACCGCGATGCCGATGATGGTGAACGGGATCGCGATGATCATGGAGAAGATGAAGATCAGCAGCTGGGTGAGGAGCGTGATGCCGAAGATGCGCCACCACACCCCCCGGACCAGCTTCGCCGAGCGCTTCAGCGACGGGATCACGCCGCCGCGCTCCAGCATCAGGGCGGGGGAGGCCAGGCTGAAGCGGATCATCAGCCAGACGGCCGCCACCAGGGCGCCGAGTCCGCCGAGGAGGGTCAGGGCCACGCCTGCGGCGCCGCCGATCAGCAGACCGGGGAGCAGGCCGACCATGACGATGGCGACGCTCATCGCCGCGAGCAGCAGGGTCAGGCCGACGAGCTGGAGGAGCCGCGGCCGGGCCTCCTGCCAGGCGGCGGCGAGCGAGACCGGGCGGCCGAGGACGGCGCGGCTGATGACGACGGTCAGCAGGGCGGCGCTGACCAGGGAGGCCATCAGCGTCACGAGGAGGGCGGGGCCCAGGCCGATCAGGGAGGACTGCGCCGCGTCGAGGGACTGCTCGAGCGCTTCGGCGGGGGTGGCGTCCGGGCTCGCGGCCGGAACGTCCGGGGCGAGATACCGCTGGGCCAGTATGTCGGCGACCTGGGAGATCACCGCGACGGTGACCGTGATGGCCAGCACGGTGCGCCAGTAGGTGCGGAGGGTCTTCACCGCGCCGTCGAGGATCTCGCCCATGCCCAGGGGGCGCAGCGGGATCACTCCGGGCTTGGCGGCCGGCGGCCTGCCCCAGTGGGCGTTCGGGGGAGGAGCTCCCCAGCCCTGGCCCTGCTGGGGAGCAGGGGGCGGGGTCTGGCCGGTCGGCGGGGACCACTGGCCGGCGGGCGGCTGGTCCTTGGACCACTGAGGGGCGGAGCCGTTCGCGTCGGCCGGAGCGGCGGGCCGGGGGACCCCGGAGCCGTTCTGGTCGTCGGAGGGGGCGGATCCGGGCGAGGTCCAGCCCGGAGTGTCGTTCACGGTCGTCCACCTCGGAGGAATGGTCGCGGTGCCGGATCGGCGAACCGGCTCGGTCACGGCGGCCGACACCTGACACGGCGGCGGGCCGGGTGCCATCGTGCCACGCGGGACCCGCCCGTGGGCCGGAGCGGCCGTGACCTTCGTACCTTCGTCCGGACCTTCATTGTGCGAGCGGCAGACGGCACACTGTGCGGATACCCGATCATCTCGCGCGAACCGTGCGGTGGCGGGCCGAGCGGGGCGCGATCGACGGGATCGCGGGTCCGGGCTGGGGGAGGCGCTGTGGGGCAGGTCACGGCAGGTAACGATTGGCTAATGGGATGATGTCGATATGAAGGGACGCGTTCTTGTCGTCGACGACGACACCGCACTGGCCGAGATGCTCGGCATCGTGCTGCGGGGTGAAGGGTTCGAGCCGTCGTTCGTCGCGGACGGTGACAAGGCGCTTGCCGCATTCAGGGAGGCCAAGCCTGACCTGGTGCTGCTCGACCTGATGCTGCCCGGGAGGGACGGCATCGAGGTGTGCCGCCTGATCAGGGCCGAGTCGGGTGTGCCGATCGTCATGCTCACCGCGAAGAGCGACACGGTCGACGTGGTCGTGGGTCTGGAGTCCGGGGCCGACGACTACATCGTCAAGCCGTTCAAGCCGAAGGAGCTCGTGGCCCGTATCCGGGCGCGGCTGCGGAGGTCCGAGGAGCCGGCACCCGAGCAGCTCACCATCGGTGACCTGGTCATCGACGTGGCAGGGCACTCCGTGAAGCGGGACGGGCAGTCCATCGCCCTGACGCCGCTGGAGTTCGACCTGCTCGTCGCGCTGGCGCGCAAGCCGTGGCAGGTGTTCACCCGTGAGGTGCTCCTCGAGCAGGTCTGGGGCTACCGCCACGCGGCCGACACCCGGCTGGTGAACGTGCATGTCCAGCGGCTGCGCTCGAAGGTCGAGAAGGACCCCGAGCGGCCGGAGATCGTGGTGACCGTACGAGGCGTCGGATACAAGGCGGGACCGAGCTGACATGAGTACAGGCAGTGCTGCTCCGAAGCCCGGGGACCCGGGAGACCGTACGGGGCGGGCTGCCGGACCGGGGCGGGGGGGCTCGCGTTCCGGCCGTCCGCCGCGGGGCGGACGGCTGTTCCGGGACGGGACGCCGGGCGGACCCGTCCTCCGGCTCTTCGCGCGCTGGGTGCGCCGGCCGTTGCTGCCCGCTGTGCGGCTGTGGCGGCGCAACATCCAGCTGCGGATCGTCGCGGGCACTCTGCTGATGTCGCTCGGCGTGGTGCTGCTGCTCGGCCTGGTCGTGATCGGCCAGGTCCGCAACGGACTGCTCGACGCCAAGGAGAGGGCCGCCCAGAGCCAGGCCGCCGGCGGGTTCTCCGCCGCACAGGACCGGGCGGCGACGACCGCTTCGGCGCCCGGGCAGCAGGACGGTGCACGGGCCGGTGCCTCCGTGAACTGGCGCTCCACCCTGGTCGAGCAGCTCGCCAGTGGTGGGCAGAGCGCCTTCAACGTCGTCGCGCTCTCCCTCGACACCGGTGATGCCGCGAGCCGCGGCGCCCGTGCCTCCGGGGAGGTCGACCCGACCACCAGCATCCCCGCGGAACTGCGGCACTCGGTGGCCCAGGGCACGGACACCTTCCAGAAGTTCACCCGCATCCACTACACCAGCGGGAAGCCGTCCGAGGCGGGTCTGGTGATCGGCCAGCGGCTGAACGACGCCGAGGGCACCCAGTACGAGCTGTACTACCTCTTCCCGCTCACCCAGGAGGAGGACTCCCTCACCCTGGTCAAGGGCACCCTCGCGACCGCCGGGCTCTTCGTGATGGTGCTGCTCGGTGCCATCGCCTGGCTCATGGTGCGCCAGGTCGTCACCCCCGTGCGGATGGCCGCCGGGATCGCCGAGCGGCTCTCGGCCGGCCGCCTCCAGGAACGCATGAAGGTCACCGGCGAGGACGACATCGCCCGGTTGGGCGAGGCCTTCAACAAGATGGCCCAGAACCTCCAGCTCAAGATCCAGCAGCTGGAGGAGCTGTCGCGGATGCAGCGGCGGTTCGTCTCCGACGTCTCGCACGAGCTGCGTACGCCGCTCACCACGGTCCGGATGGCCGCCGACGTCATCCACGAGGCCCGGGTGGACTTCGACCCGATCACCGCCCGTTCCGCCGAACTCCTCGGCGACCAGCTCGACCGCTTCGAGTCGCTGCTCTCCGACCTTCTGGAGATCAGCCGCTTCGACGCGGGAGCGGCCGCCCTGGAGGCCGAGCCGATAGACCTGCGGCAGGTCGTGCGCCGGGTCATCGGCGGTGCCGAGCCCCTCGCCGAACGCAAGGGCACCCGGATCGTGGTCGTCGGCGACAAGCAGCCCGTGGTGGCCGAGGCGGACGCCCGCCGGGTCGAGCGGGTGCTGCGCAACCTCGTCGTCAACGCCGTCGAGCACGGCGAGGGCCGGGACGTGGTGGTGAAGCTGGCCGCCGCGGGCGGGGCCGTCGCCGTCGCGGTCCGCGACTACGGCGTCGGACTCAAGCCGGGCGAGGCGACCCGGGTCTTCAACCGCTTCTGGCGCGCCGACCCGGCCCGCGCGCGGACCACCGGCGGCACCGGCCTCGGCCTGTCGATCGCGGTGGAGGACGCCCGGCTGCACGGCGGCTGGCTCCAGGCCTGGGGCGAGCCCGGCGGAGGTTCGCAGTTCCGGCTCACCCTGCCGCGGACCGCGGACGAGCCGCTGCGGGGCTCCCCGATACCCCTGGAGCCCGAGGACTCGCGGCGCAACCGCGAGCAGGCGGCCGCCGGCCGCGCCCAGGACAACGCCCGCCTCACGGCGGTGCCGGTGCAGCCCGCCGGCGACCGGCCGAAGCTCCCCGTACCGCCGAGGCTGCCCGCGCCGTCGCGGGCGACCGTCGACCCGACGGCCCTGCCCGGCAACGGCGCCCGGGTCGTGGCGCGTGCGGCGGCGGAGAACGACGGTGCCGGGGCGGGGTCGGCCACGGCCGACGCACAAGGGAACGCGGAGCGGGAGGACGGGACACGTGGGCGCTGACTCCTCACAGGGGCACGCGGGGCGGGGCTTCCGAAGGGGGCACCTGGTGTGGGGCTTCCCGGGCTTCCGCACGGGCCACGCCGGTCCGGACCTCCAGCCGGGACAGGGCCCTGACCAGGTCCTGGGGCAGGGCCGCGGTGCGCGGGCGGTGGTGCTCGCCGCGTGCGGCGGGCTTCTGGTGACCGGCTGCGCGACCATGCCCGACAGCGGCGACGTCCAGCCGGTCAAGGGGGCCAACCAGGGCGACTCGCAGGTGCGGGTCTACGCGGTGGCGCCCCGGGAGAACGCGGACCCGGACGAGATCGTCGACGGCTTCCTCGAGGCCATGACCAGTGACGACCCCGGCTTCGCCACGGCCCGGAAGTACCTGACGAACCAGGCGGCGCGGAGCTGGAAGCCGGAGGAGAGCATCACCGTGCTCACCACCGCGCCGAACCGCGATCTGGCCGACCGCAACGCCGACCCCGACAACCAGGGCCGTTCCTACCCGCTCTCCGGCCGCAGGATCGCGACCGTGGACGACCGGCACGCCTACCAGCCGTACAGCCCCGCCGCGTACCTCCAGTCGATCCACGTCGTGCAGCAGCCCTCGGCCGGCGGCAAGGGCAAGGAGTGGCGCATCGACAGCCTGCCGCCGGGCCTGGTGCTCGGCGAGGCCGATTTCCTGCGCAACTACCGGTCGGTCAACAAGTACTACTTCGCCTCGGGGGAGGACTGGGTCGTCGCCGACCCGGTCTACATCCGGCAGCGCCAGGACCCCGTCACCCGGATGGACCCGGTGACGCAGACGGTCAGGGCGCTTCTCGAAGGCCCCACGGACTGGCTGAAGCCGGCCGTCGACTCCAGCTTCCCCTCCGGTACGGAGCTGCGGAAGGGCGTCACCACGCTCACGCCCGACGACCAGTCCACCCTCAAGGTGCCGCTGAACGGGAAGGCGGACCTGGTGGGCGGCGAGCCGTGCCGGCGGATGGCGGCGCAGCTGCTGTTCACGCTGCGCGACCTGACCTCCGTGAACGCCGAGCAGGTGGAGCTCCAGGGGTCGAGGGGCCAGGCGCTGTGCCGTCTGGGCAAGGGACAGGCGACCGACGAGTTCGCCCCCGTGCGGAACACGGACCGGGAAGAGAACCCGTACTTCGTCGACGAGCACCGCAAGCTGATGATGCTGGTCGGCGCGGGCAAGGAGTCCAACACTCCCCTCGAGGTGCCCGGCCCGCTCGGCAAGGGCACGCTGCGGCTCGGGTCGGTCGCCGTCGACCGGGGCGAGACGCGGGCCGCCGGGGTCGGGGAGAGCGGCCGCGAGCTGTTCGTCTCCTCCATCACCACCGAGGAGGAGGCGGCCCCGGCGATCCTGCGCAGCAAGGCCGCCAAGCCCACCGACCGGCTGTCCGCGCCCAGCTGGGACGGCCGGGGCAATCTGTGGATCGCCGACCGCGACCCCGCCGCGCCCCAGCTGTGGATGGTGCCCGGCGGCACCGGTGAGCCCGTCAAGGTGCGGACGCCGTGGCTGGCGGACGACGCGAGGATCGAGTCGCTGCGGCTCTCCGCCGACGGGGTCCGGATCGCGCTCGTGGTCACCCGGGGCGGGGACACGACCCTGCAGATCGGCCGGGTCCAGCGGCAGACGTCGGGCGACGAGCCGGTCGTCTCCGTGGACGACCTCCAGCCCGCCGCGCCCCGGATGGAGTCGGTCACGGCCGTCTCCTGGGCCGGGCCGAGCCGGCTCGTCGTGGTCGGCAAGGAGGCGGGCGGCGTCCAGCAGATCCGCTACCTCCAGACCGACGGCTCGACCTCGGCGACCTCGGTGCTCCCCGGTCTGAACGGGGTGACCTCGGTGGCGGCGCCGTACAAGGGCTCCGTGCCGCTGGTCGCGGACTCCGGCAACGACGGGATCGTGCGGCTCCTGCCGGGCACGAACTGGCAGCCCGTGGTCAAGACCGGGACCTCGCCCGTCTATCCCGGGTAGCGGGCTCCCCGGGACCTCGGACGGGTGACGGCCGACGCCGTCCGTGTCCGGGTACCTGACGTACTCCGGGGGCACCCGCGGCGGGTTTTCCACAGGGGTGGCCGAGGTGCCCGGGAAGGCGCACAGTGGAGCCATGCGGGGGTGGTGGCGCGAGATCGCCGGGCTGGTGCTGCCGGTCGCCTGCGGAGGCTGCGGCAGGCAGCGCACCGAGCTGTGCCCGTCGTGCGCGGCGGCGCTGACCGGGGCGGGGGAGGGGCCGCGCAGGGTGCGGCCGTCGCCCGAGCCTGCCGGGCTGCCGGTCGTCCATGCCGTCGCGCCGTACGCCGACGCCGTACGCGAACTGCTCATCGCCCACAAGGAACGCGGGGCGCTCGCCCTGGCCCGTCCCCTGGGCGGCGCCCTCGCCGTCGCCGTGGAGGCCGCTGCCGGGGGCACCGAGGGCCTGGCGGCGCGACCGCTGCTCCTCGTACCGGTGCCCTCCTCGCGGCGCTCCGTGCGGGCACGTGGCCACGATCCGACGCGCCGGATCGCGCTGGCCGCCGCGGCCCGGCTGCGGGGCGCCGGACGGCAGGCGCGGGTCGTGCCGGTGCTGCGGCAGCGGCGGTACGTGGCGGACCAGGCGGGTCTCGGGGCGCGCGGTCGGCTCGCGAACCTGTCCGGCGCGCTGGAGGTGGTGCCCGGCGGCGGGCGGCTGCTCCGGGCGGGAGAGGTGGTGCTCGTCGACGATCTGATGACCACGGGCGCCTCACTGGCGGAGGCGGCGCGCGCCCTCGGAGGCGTACACCTTCCGTTCATTCCTGGAATACCGCACGGCTTACCGGTCGGTTCGGCGCAGCGCGGATTAGAACAGCGGGCGGCGGCTGTGATCGCATCCTCTCCCGCTTCGTTCGAAATAAACCGGAACTCGCAAGGAACTTGGAACGTTGCAGGTGGTGAGCGGTGAAGGCACCCGAACGGAGGTATGTCGCGGTAGCGGGTGCCGACACCCGTCCGAAGGGGCTATGTTCGGTTGTGAGGAATGGCGAAAGCCATCGCCTAGCCGAATACATGGTTGCGCCTACAGGACAGGAGTTCAGGGCGAATTAACCTCTTGTCGATGGGGTGGGGATCTTGTCGACTGGGGAGGAGAGGTGAAACTCGCCAAGTCCGAGCTCCGGTAACCACCGGAGTCTGGTGCAAAGGGAGAAGCCCTGCGGCCGAGAGAGCCGACCAGGGCGATCCGGGAACGGAGTTCTGCGTGGACATCGTCGTCAAGGGCCGCAAGACCGAGGTGCCCGAGCGGTTCCGCAAGCACGTGGCCGAGAAGCTGAAGCTGGAGAAGATCCAGAAGCTCGACGGCAAGGTGATCAGCCTCGACGTCGAGGTGTCCAAGGAACACAACCCGCGGCAGGCCGACAGGTCGGACCGCGTGGAGATCACCCTCCACTCCCGAGGCCCGGTGATCCGGGCGGAAGCCGCGGCGGCGGACCCGTACGCGGCCCTCGACCTCGCCAGCGACAAGCTCGAGGCACGACTGCGCAAGCAGCACGACAAGCGGTACACCCGCCGTGGAAACGGCAGGCTTTCGGCGGCGGAGGTCGGGGACGTGGTGCCCGGCGCCGCCCAGCTCAACGGAGACGGCCAGCTCGTCGCCGACGAGTCCGACAAGGTGCCCACCACGATGATGGGCTCGATCGAAGTCCAGGGCGAAGGCCCGCTGGTGGTCCGCGAGAAGACCCACCGGGCCGCACCGATGACGCTCGACCAGGCTCTCTACGAGATGGAGCTGGTCGGACACGACTTCTACCTCTTCGTCGACTCCGACACGAAGCAGCCGAGTGTCGTCTACCGCCGGCACGCGTACGACTACGGCGTCATCCATGTGGAGAGCGACCCGCTCGCCGAGGGTGGCGGCGCCGGTGGTGCGCTCGGCGGCTGACCGCCGTCTCGCGCCCCCCACACCCCAATTGCCCCTCACGGTGCCCCTGGAGCGCCCTTCGCGCCCCCAGGGGCACCCCCGTGCGCCCGCGGATCACCCCGTTGCCGCCGGAGCATGAAAGCATGGCGTGCACGCCAACCGGTGCTCCCTGAGTAGCGGTTGGAGGACCGGAAACGAATTCAGGCCACGGCCTTCAGGGGGAGGAACGATGGCGGACAGCTTCGGGCCGGTGCTCAGCGGGCGCGAGCACGGTGGTGCGGTCCCCGAGGGATCGGAATCGGACAGCGGCTCATTCCGCAAGGAGCCGATCCGAGTCCTCGTCGTGGACGACCATGCCCTCTTCCGCCGCGGACTCGAGATCGTCCTCGCGCAGGAGGAGGACATCCAGGTCGTCGGGGAGGCCGGTGACGGGGCGGAGGCCGTCGACAAGGCGGCCGATCTGCTGCCGGACATCGTCCTGATGGACGTACGGATGCCCCGGCGCGGCGGCATCGAGGCGTGCACCTCCATCAAGGAGGTGGCCCCCAGCGCGAAGATCATCATGCTGACGATCAGCGACGAGGAGGCCGACCTCTACGACGCGATCAAGGCGGGGGCCACCGGCTACCTCCTCAAGGAGATCTCCACCGACGAGGTCGCGACGGCGATCCGCGCGGTCGCCGACGGGCAGTCGCAGATCAGCCCCTCGATGGCGTCGAAGCTCCTCACCGAGTTCAAGTCGATGATCCAGCGCACCGACGAGCGCAGGCTCGTGCCCGCGCCCCGGCTGACCGACCGCGAGCTGGAGGTCCTCAAGCTCGTCGCGACCGGGATGAACAACCGGGACATCGCCAAGGAGTTGTTCATCTCGGAGAACACGGTGAAGAACCACGTCCGGAACATCCTGGAGAAGCTGCAGCTGCACTCCCGGATGGAGGCCGTGGTCTACGCGATGCGGGAGAAGATCCTCGAGATCCGCTAGCCGGCCGGGCGCAGGGGTTCCGCTCCGCTCGCCGGCCGGCTAGCCCAGCGCCGCCACCAGGTCCTTCGCCAGGCCCGGGGTGTCCACCCGCTCCACCCTCACCGCGTCGCAGCCGACCCATTCCGCCGCCTCGCGCAGCGCCCGCGCCACCGCGGGCACGGCCTTCGGGCCGTCGAGCGTCACCTGGCGGGCGACGAGCGTCCCGCCCTCGCGCGCGGGGTCCACCCGGCCGACCAGACGGCCGCCGGCCAGGACCGGCATCGCGAAGTAGCCGTGGATCCGCTTCTGCTTCGGCACGTACGCCTCCAGGCGGTGTGTGAAGCCGAAGATCCGCTCCGTGCGGGGCCGCTCCCAGATCAACGAGTCGAACGGCGACAGCAGGGTCGTACGGTGGCGACCGCGCGGCTCCGTGGCCAGCGCCGCCGGGTCCGCCCAGGCGGGCTTCCCCCAGCCCGCCACCGTCACCGGCACCAGGCCCGCCGCCTCGACCACCGCGTCGAACTGCTCCCCCTTGAGCCGGTGGTAGTCGGCGATGTCCGCGCGCGTGCCCACGCCCAGCGCCTCACCGGCCTGCCGGACGAGCCGCCGCACGCACTCGGTGTCGTCCAGGTCGTCGTGGAGCAGCGTCTGCGGGATCGCCCGCTCCGCCAGGTCGTACACCCGCTTCCAGCCGCGCCGCTCGACCACCACCACCTCGCCGTACATCAGCGCCCGCTCGACGGCGATCTTGCCGTCCGACCAGTCCCACCACTCGCCCTTGTTCTTCGCGCCGCCCAGCTCGGTCGCCGTCCGCGGCCCCTCGGCGCGCAGCTGGTCGATCACCTTGCCGTACGCCCCGGCGGACAGCTCGTGGCCCCAGTGCGGACGGTCGCGGTAGGAGCGCCTGCGGAAGGCGAAGTGCGGCCACTCCTCGATGGGCAGCACGCAGGCCGCGTGCGACCAGTACTCGAAGGCGTGGGGTCGTGCCGGAGCCCCGCCGTCGGGCCGCGCGGTCCAGTAGGCGTCCTCGACCGCCGTACGGCCGACGGCGCCCAGGCGCGCGTACGGAATGAGCTCGTGCGAGCGGGCGAGGACGGAGATCGTGTCGAGCTGGACCTGGCCGAGCCCGCGCAGCACGCCGCGCACCCCGGCGCGGCGGTCGGGCGCACCCAGGAAGCCCTGGGCTCGCAGCGCGATCCGGCGGGCGTCGTCGGCGGACAGTTCGGCGGCGGGGCGCGGCACAGTCGTCATGGACCGCACCCTAGGCCCCGGCACTGACACTCTCCCCCGGTGGACGCGGGGGGCCGGGGCTCAGGAGGGGGCCGGCAGGTCGCGGGCCGGGAGGTAGGGCAGCGGGCTCGGAAGGCCGAAGTCGGAGGGGAGCAGGGCGGCGATCCAGCTGTCCCGGAGCGTGCCCTTGTTGGTGAGTCCGGCGCGTTGGGCTCCCTCGACGACGAAGCCGACCCGCTCGGCCACCGCGCGCGAGCCGGTGTTCCCGACCTCGGCGCGCCAGACCAGGCGGGTGCAGCCGAGGCCGGTGAAGGCCCAGTGGGCGACGGCCCGGACGGTCTCCGTCATGTAGCCGCTGCCGCGGTGCTCGCCGGCCAGCCAGTAGCCGACCTCCCAGACGCCCATGCCGCGACTGGTCAGGGAGACGGCGGCGAGCAGCGGGCCGCCGGCCAGCGGCTCGACGGCGAAGGCGTACTCGGTGTCCTCGCGCCAGCCGTCGGGCACGAGGCGGTTCAGGAAGAGTTCGGCGTCCTGCCGCGTATAGGGGTCGGGGACGACGGTCCAGCGACGGATGTCCGGGTCCTGACAGATGGCGTACACCGCGTCGGAGTCCTCGGGGACGAAGTTCCGCAGGCGCAGGCGGTCGGTGGTGAGGGTGATCGGATCCATGCCGGGATTGTGGTGAGCCGCCGGGCCGGAAGCGAACACTTTTCGGGTGGGGCGGCACCTTCCGCCCACCTCGTGCGTTCTCTTTCCGGGCGGACGTACGGCTCCGGCACTGTGGGCCTCCCTTCGCGAGGGCGGTCTCGCTTACGATGGCCGTTGCGGTGGGGACCACCTGCCGTGCCCGCGCTCGCGTCCATGACAAGACCCAGTGCCAGGCCCGACCGGCAAGGAGACCAGCCTCAGTGTCCGTCTTCAACAAGCTCATGCGTGCAGGCGAAGGAAAGATCCTGCGCAAACTGCACCGCATCGCGGACCAGGTCAACTCCATCGAAGAGGACTTCGTCAACCTCTCCGACGCCGAGTTGCGGGCGCTCACCGATGAGTACAAGCAGCGGTACGCCGACGGCGAGAGCCTCGACGACCTGATGCCCGAAGCCTTCGCGACGGTCCGTGAGGCCGCCAAGCGCGTTCTCGGTCAGCGCCACTACGACGTCCAGCTGATGGGTGGCGCCGCGCTCCACCTCGGCTATGTCGCCGAGATGAAGACCGGTGAGGGCAAGACCCTCGTGGGTACCCTCCCGGCGTACCTCAACGCGCTCTCCGGCAAGGGCGTGCACCTGATCACGGTCAACGACTACCTGGCCGAGCGAGACTCCGAGCTCATGGGCCGGGTGCACCGCTTCCTGGGTCTGTCCATCGGGTGCATCCTCGCCAACATGACGCCGGCCCAGCGCCGTGAGCAGTACAACTGCGACATCACGTACGGCACGAACAACGAGTTCGGCTTCGACTACCTCCGCGACAACATGGCGTGGTCCCAGGACGAGCTCGTCCAGCGCGGCCACAACTTCGCCTGTGTCGACGAGGTCGACTCCATCCTCGTCGACGAGGCCCGTACGCCGCTGATCATCTCCGGTCCGGCCGACCAGGCGACGAAGTGGTACGGCGACTTCGCCAAGCTCGTCACCCGCCTCTCCAAGGGCGAGCCCGGCAACCAGCTCAAGGGCATCGAGGAGACCGGCGACTACGAGGTCGACGAGAAGAAGCGCACCGTCGCCATCCACGAGGCCGGTGTCGCCAAGGTCGAGGACTGGCTCGGCATCGACAACCTCTACGAGTCGGTGAACACCCCGCTCGTGGGCTACTTGAACAACGCCATCAAGGCGAAGGAACTGTTCAAGAAGGACAAGGACTACGTCGTCATGGACGGCGAAGTCATGATCGTCGACGAGCACACCGGCCGTATCCTCGCCGGCCGCCGTTACAACGAGGGCATGCACCAGGCGATCGAGGCGAAGGAAGGGGTGGCGATCAAGGACGAGAACCAGACCCTCGCCACGATCACCCTGCAGAACTTCTTCCTCCTGTACTCGAAGCTCTCCGGCATGACCGGTACGGCCATGACCGAGGCCGCCGAGTTCCACCAGATCTACAAGCTGGGCGTCGTCCCGATCCCGACGAACAGGCCGATGATCCGCAAGGACCAGTCCGACCTGATCTACCGGACCGAGGTCGCCAAGTTCGCCGCCGTCGTCGACGACATCGCGGAGAAGCACGAGAAGGGTCAGCCGATCCTCGTCGGCACGACCTCCGTCGAGAAGTCCGAGTACCTCTCGCAGCAGCTCTCCAAGCGCGGTGTCCAGCACGAGGTCCTCAACGCCAAGCACCACGACCGCGAGGCGAGCATCGTCGCGCAGGCCGGTCGCCGCGGCGCCGTCACCGTCGCCACGAACATGGCCGGTCGCGGTACGGACATCAAGCTCGGCGGCAACCCGGACGACCTCGCCGAGGCCGAGCTGCGCCAGGCGGGTCTCGACCCGGTCGACCACGTCGAGGAGTGGGCCGCGGCCCTCCCCGCCGCCCTGGAGCGTGCCGCGAAGGCCGTGAAGGCGGAGTTCGAGGAGGTCAAGGACCTCGGCGGGCTGTACGTGCTCGGTACCGAGCGCCACGAGTCCCGTCGTATCGACAACCAGCTCCGCGGTCGTTCCGGCCGTCAGGGCGACCCGGGCGAGTCCCGGTTCTACCTCTCGCTCGGCGACGACCTGATGCGTCTGTTCAAGGCGCAGATGGTCGAGCGCGTGATGGCCATGGCCAACGTGCCGGACGACGTGCCGATCGAGAACAAGATGGTCACCCGGGCGATCGCCTCCGCCCAGTCGCAGGTCGAGACCCAGAACTTCGAGACGCGCAAGAACGTCCTGAAGTACGACGACGTCCTCAACCGGCAGCGTCAGGTCATCTACGGCGAGCGCCGCCGCGTCCTGGAGGGCGAGGACCTGCACGAGCAGATCCAGCACTTCATGGACGACACGATCGACGACTACATCCGCCAGGAGACCGCCGAGGGCTTCGCGGAGGAGTGGGACCTCGACCGTCTGTGGAACGCCTTCAAGCAGCTCTACCCGGTGAAGGTGACCGTGGAAGAGCTGGAGGACGCGGCCGGGGACCGGGCGGGCATCACCGCCGAGTTCATCGCCGAGTCCATCAAGGACGACATCCACGAGCAGTACGAGACGCGGGAGAAGCAGCTCGGCTCGGAGATCATGCGTGAGCTGGAGCGCCGCGTGGTCCTGTCCGTCCTGGACCGCAAGTGGCGCGAGCACCTCTACGAGATGGACTACCTCCAGGAGGGCATCGGCCTGCGCGCCATGGCGCAGAAGGACCCGCTGGTCGAGTACCAGCGCGAGGGCTTCGACATGTTCACCGCCATGATGGAGGGCATCAAGGAGGAGTCCGTCGGCTACCTGTTCAACCTGGAGGTCCAGGTCGAGCAGCAGGTCGAGGAGGTCCCGGTGCAGGCGAGCGGTCCGTCGCTCGACAAGGAGGACGCGGTGCCGGCCGGTGCCGGGCGTCCGGAGATCCGCGCCAAGGGGCTCGACGCCCCGCAGCGGCCGGACCGGCTGCACTTCTCCGCGCCGACGGTGGACGGCGACGGCGGTGTCGTCGAGGGCGACTTCGCCTCGGACGACGTCGACGCCGGTGACGGGATGACGCGGGCGGAGCGCCGCAAGGCGCAGAAGAACGCGGGTGGCGGCGGGCGTCGTCGCAAGAAGTGACGTGAGGCCGCCGGCGCGGTGAGTTCGTCGCGCCGGGTCCTTCGCGGAGGGGTCGGTCGCCCGGGTGGGCGGCCGGCCCCTCCGTCATGCCGGGCGGGGTACGGGGCGGGTCGCCGCGCTCAGGCCGTCGAGCTCCACCGCGGCGCAGCGCCAGCGCTGGTCCTCGCCGCGCTCCAGGCGGAACGCCATGGCCCGGACGCGGGCGCCGACGGCGATCGTCGCGAAGGCCTCGACGGCCGTCCGGTCCTCGTCCACCTGGACCGAGCAGCGGCGCAGGACCGGGCGGGGGCCGAGGGAGCGCAGGGGCGTCGCCGGGGCGATCCGGACGAGCTGTTCGTACGCCTCGCCGACGGTGTGGCCGAGCATCCAGTGGACCGGGCGTTCGCCGCTGAGCACGGCGAGGAGGCGTTCGGCGAAGACGGTGTGCGGGGGGAGGGCGCGGGGCCGGCTCGTGCGCGGGTGGCCGACGCGGGGGTGGGTGCCCGCCGGGCCGCGGGGCCGGGTGCCCGCGGGGCCGCCGGGCGCCCTGCGGGGGCGCGGGGTGCCGGTCGAGGTGAGGGTGGTGGTGGTCATGGTGGCCTGCCCCTGCCGTCGTGTCACCGAGAGATACCGATCGGTAACTTTCCGTTGGGGATCTTGTACGGGTGGGCTCGGAGGGGCCGCAAGGAGTCCACCGCCGCTCGACGGCTCGAAAACCGAATCACCTATCCGGGTGACGCGGAAGAAAATCGGCTCCCGCGGGTCCTGCGAGGGGCCTCCCGGAGTGGACGTACGCCGACTCCGGCCGGCCACCCCGAAGGGGGACTCCGCACGTATCCTGAGGGCCTCTCCGTCTACGAAAGCGGCCAGCCATGCGCGTGTACGTCCCCCTGACCCTCCCCGGTCTCGCACAGGCGCACAAGGCGGGCGAGCTGGGTCCCGGTCCGCTGACCGCCTACGCCGTCACCCCCGCCCTGCGCGAGTGGTACGTCTCCGACGACATCGAGGAGCTGGAGTACGCGGCGCTCAACCGGGCCGCGTCCGCCTCCCTGCGGCTGCTCGCCGGGGACCCCGAGGCGCCCCGGCGCCGGATCGTCCTCGCCGTCGACGTCGCCGACGAGGACGCGGCCACGGACCCCGACGGGGCGCTGACCGTGAGCTCCATCGGCGAGGTCCGGATCGCCGGGCCCGTACGGCTCGCGAAGGCGGCGGCCGTGCACGCGGACGCGGACGACGCGGAGGCGGACGTGACGGCGGCGGCGGACGCGCTGGGCGCGGCGGACCAGGGCGACGACGACGCGCAGTTCGTCGTCGACGGGGCCGAGGACCACGAGCTGCTGTGGTTCGGGGTGCAGGAGATTCCCGGGCTGCTGGGCTGACACCGCCGGGTCCCGGGGCCGGGTCGCCCGGCTTGGATGTCTGTCGGTGGGGCCGGGTACCGTCTTTCCATGGGGAAGCACGACGGCTTGCGCGGCAAGCATCTGGTCTGGGACTGGAACGGCACACTGCTCGACGACATCAGCGCGGTCATCGGGGCGACCAACGCGGCGTTCGCCGAGCTGGGGCTCGAAGCGATCACTCTGGAGCGGTACCGGGAGCTCTACACGGTGCCCGTGCCCAAGTTCTACGAGCGGCTCATGGGGCGGTTGCCCACCGACGCCGAGTGGTCCGTCATGGACGGCGCCTTCCACCGGCACTACTGGGAGCGGGCCGAGGCCTGCGGGCTGACCTCGGGGGCCGCGGAGCTGCTCGCGGCGCGGCAGGCGTCCGGGTTCACGCAGTCACTGCTGTCGCTCGCGCCGCATGCCGAGCTGATACCGCTGGTGCGGAGGCACGGGATCGCCGAGCGGTTCGTACGGATGGACGGGCGGGTCGACGCCTCCACGGACGGGAAGTCCGGGCACATGGTGCGGCATCTGGCCGCGCTGGAAGGGGTGCTCGCCGAGCGGGTCGTCGTCATCGGCGACGCGGCGGACGACGCGATCGCCGCGCGGCACGTGGGGGCGAAGGCGGTGCTGTACACCGGCGGGTCCCACAGCCGGGCCTCGCTGGAGCGGGTGGGCGTCCCTGTCGTGGACTCGCTCGCGGAAGCGGTCGCCGTGGCGGAGGAGCTGGTCTGACGGGTCCGTCCGGTGACGTGCGGTGGGCTCGGGGCCTGCCGGTGGGTGCGTGGTACCGCTCACCCACCGGCCGGTGCCCCGTCGAACGTATGCCCGCGACCACCGGCGGCGGTGCCGCCCGCGGTCACGCACGCGGTCCCTCGGGTCAGGCCTTCGGGTCAGGCCTTCGCCCGGAGGACCTTCAGGAATTCGCGCATCCAGGTCGGGTGGTCCGGCCAGGCCCTGGAGGAGACCAGGAGGCCGTCCACCACCGCCGCGCTGTCCTGGAAGGTCGCGCCGGCCGCCTGCATGTCCAGTTCCAGGGCGGGGTAGGCCGTGACCCGGCGGCCCTCCAGGCCGCCGACGGCCGCCGTCAGGAGCGGGCCGTGACAGATCTGGGCCACCGGCTTGTCCGCGTCGAAGAAGGCCTTGAGGATCTTGCGGAGCTCCGGGTCGTTGCGCAGGTACTCCGGCGCCCGTCCGCCCGGGATCACCACCGCCGCGTACGCGCCCGGGTCGACCTCCGAGAAGGCCAGGTCGGCGGGCCAGGTGTAGCCCGGCTTCTCGGTGTACGTGTCGAAGCCCGGCTCGAAGTCATGGACGACGAAGCGCAGCTGCTTGCGGGCCGGGGCGGCGATGTCGACCTCGTAGCCCTCTTCCAGTAGCCGCTGGTAGGGGTACATCACCTCCAGCGACTCCGCCGCGTCCCCGGTCACGATCAGGATCTTCGCCATGGCTCTCCCAGATCACAGATGGTCGGTCTGCCGTGCTGCGCCCATGCTCGCGTACACGCTGCCCGCGTCGGGGCGCTTTGCCAAGAGGACATGTGTCGCTGTCCAGAACGTCAAACTTCCACCCCGTCTTTTGTACACATACGGACCATGACGGTTCGGGGGGCGAGGGCGATAGGCTTTTGCCGTGATCAGCGCGATACGCCGTGGGGGCAGTGAAGCCCCCGGCTGCCGCCCGACCCGCGACAGCGGCCGGGCCGACAGTGCGTTCGCCGATCCTCTCCGTCCGGGCGCGCCGCTCTCCGTGGCCGATAACGACCCGGGCATCTCTCATTCGGGCATAACGTCGTCTTCGACCGGAATCACCGCGTCGAGGCGTCGTTGTGTCCTTTCTTCCACCGACGTCACGCAACGGCGCGCGACAGGAGTCAGAGGACATGCAGACCAAGCTGGACGAAGCCAAGGCCGAGCTGCTCGAAAGGGCCGCTCGGGTAGCTGAGCACAGCCCGGTCGGGGGGCGACTTCCGACGGGCCCGGAGGGTGCCGGGGAGCGCCCGGACCGGGACACCGTGCTCGAGTACCTCCAGCGCTACTACCTGCACACCGCGCCGGAGGACCTCGGCGACCGGGACCCGGTCGACGTGTTCGGTGCGGCGCTCTCTCACTACCGCCTCGCGGAGAACCGTCCGCAGGGCACGGCGAACGTGCGCGTCCACACGCCGACGGTCGAGGAGAACGGCTGGACCAGCAGCCACTCGGTCGTCGAGGTCGTCACCGACGACATGCCCTTCCTGGTGGACTCGGTCACCAACGAGCTCTCGCGCCAGGGCCGCGGCATCCATGTCGTGATCCACCCGCAGGTCCTCGTCCGCCGCGACCTCACGGGCAAGCTCATCGAGGTCCTGTCGGCGCAGATCCAGGGCGAGCTGCCGCACGACGCGCTCACCGAGTCCTGGATCCACGTCGAGATCGACCGGGAGACCGACCGCGCCGACCTCAAGCAGATCACCGCCGATCTGCTGCGCGTCCTGTCCGACGTCCGTGAGACGGTCGAGGACTGGGAGAAGATGCGCGACGCCGCTCTGCGGATCGCCGAGGGCCTCCCGGACGAGCCCACCGCCTCCGACCTGCGCCCGACCGAGGTGGAGGAGGCCCGCGAGCTGCTGCGCTGGCTCGCCGACGACCACTTCACCTTCCTCGGCTACCGCGAGTACCAGCTGGTCAACGGTGACGCCCTGTCCGCCGTGCCCGGCACAGGACTCGGCATCCTGCGCTCCGACCCGCAGCACGCGGGCGACGACGAGGGCCACCACGCCCACCCCGTCTCGCCGTCCTTCAGCCGGCTGCCCGAGGACGTCCGCGCCAAGGCGCGCGAGCACAAGCTGCTGATCCTGACGAAGGCCAACAGCCGCTCGACCGTGCACCGCCCCTCGTACCTCGACTACGTCGGTGTGAAGAAGTTCGACGCCGACGGCAACGTCATCGGTGAGCGCCGCTTCCTCGGCCTGTTCTCCTCGGCCGCCTACACCGAGTCCGTGCGCCGCGTTCCCGTCGTCAAGCGCAAGGTCCAGGAGGTCCTGGAGGGCGCAGGCTTCTCGCCGAACAGCCACGACGGCCGCGACCTGCTCCAGATCCTGGAGACGTACCCGCGCGACGAGCTCTTCCAGACCCCCGCCGACCAGCTCCGGTCCGTCGTCACCAGCGTCCTGTACCTGCAGGAGCGGCGCCGGCTGCGCCTGTACCTGCGCCAGGACGAGTACGGCCGCTACTACTCGGCCCTCGTGTACCTGCCGCGCGACCGCTACACGACCCGTGTCCGGCTGCGGATCATCGACATCCTCAAGGAGGAGCTCGACGGCACCAGCGTCGACTTCACCGCCTGGAACACCGAGTCGATCCTGTCCCGGCTGCACTTCGTCGTCCGCGTCCAGCCCGGCACCGAGCTGGCGAAGCTCACCGACGCCGACGTCGACCGCATCGAGGCCCGGCTCGTCGAGGCCGCCCGCTCCTGGTCCGACGGCTTCGCCGAGGCGCTCAACGCCGAGTGCGGCGAGGAGCGCGCGGCGGAGCTGCTCCGCCGCTACGGCAACGCCTTCCCCGAGGGCTACAAGGCCGACCACTCGCCGCGCGCGGCCGTGGCCGACCTGGTGCACCTGGAGGCCCTCGCCCGGGCCGGCGGCGGCAAGGACTTCGCGCTCTCCCTCTACGAGCCGGTCGGCGCGGGCCCCGGCGAGCGCCGCTTCAAGATCTACAAGACGGGCGACCCGATCTCCCTCTCCGCCGTGCTCCCGGTGCTCAACCGGCTCGGCGTCGAGGTGACCGACGAGCGGCCGTACGAGCTGCGCTGCGCCGACCGTACGCACGCCTGGGTGTACGACTTCGGTCTGCGGATGCCCCTCGCGACCGGCAACGGCGGCGACTACCTCGGCGACGACGCCCGCGAGCGCTTCCAGGAGGCCTTCGCCGCCACCTGGACCGGCGAGGCCGAGAACGACAACTTCAACTCGCTCGTCCTCTCCGCCGGGCTCAACTGGCGCGAGGCGATGGTGCTGCGCGCCTACGCCAAGTACCTGCGCCAGGCCGGTGCGACGTTCAGCCAGGACTACATGGAGGACACCCTCCGGAACAACGTCCACACCACCCGGCTGCTCGTGAACCTCTTCGAGGCCCGGATGGCCCCGGAGCGCCAGCGCGCCGGCACGGAGCTGATCGACGCGCTCCTGGAGGAGCTGGACGCCGCCCTCGACCAGGTCGCGAGCCTGGACGAGGACCGGATCCTGCGGTCCTTCCTGACCGTCATCAAGGCCACGCTGCGGACGAACTTCTTCCAGCTGACGGCGGACGGCGCGCCGCACTCGTACGTGTCGATGAAGTTCGACCCGCAGGCCATCCCGGACCTGCCGGCGCCCCGCCCGGCCTTCGAGATCTGGGTGTACTCCCCGCGCGTCGAGGGCGTCCACCTGCGCTTCGGCAAGGTCGCCCGAGGCGGCCTGCGCTGGTCCGACCGCCGTGAGGACTTCCGTACGGAGATCCTCGGCCTGGTCAAGGCGCAGATGGTGAAGAACACCGTCATCGTGCCGGTCGGCGCCAAGGGCGGCTTCGTCGCCAAGCAGCTCCCGGACCCGTCCGTGGACCGTGACGCCTGGCTGGCCGAGGGCATCGCCTCGTACAAGACCTTCATCTCGGCGCTGCTCGACATCACCGACAACCTGGTCGCGGGCGAGGTCGTGCCGCCGCTCGACGTGGTCCGCCACGACGAGGACGACACCTACCTGGTGGTCGCCGCCGACAAGGGCACCGCGACCTTCTCCGACATCGCCAACGGGGTCGCCGAGTCGTACGGCTTCTGGCTCGGTGACGCGTTCGCCTCCGGCGGTTCCGCCGGATACGACCACAAGGGCATGGGCATCACCGCCCGCGGCGCCTGGGAGTCCGTCAAGCGGCACTTCCGCGAACTGGGCCACGACACCCAGACCGAGGACTTCACGGTCGTCGGCGTCGGCGACATGTCCGGCGACGTCTTCGGCAACGGCATGCTGCTGAGCGAGCACATCAGGCTCGTCGCCGCGTTCGACCACCGGCACATCTTCATCGACCCGAACCCGGACGCGGCCGTCTCGTACGCCGAGCGCCGCCGGCTCTTCGAGCTGCCCCGCTCGTCCTGGGCCGACTACGACACCTCGCTGCTCTCCGCGGGCGGTGGCATCCACCCCCGCAGCGCCAAGTCGATCCCGGTCAACGCGCAGGTCAGGGCCGCCCTCGGCATCGAGGACGGCATCACCAAGATGACCCCGGCCGAGCTGATGAAGGCCGTGCTGCACGCGCCCGTCGACCTGCTGTGGAACGGCGGCATCGGCACGTACGTCAAGTCCTCGGCCGAGTCGAACGCCGACGTCGGCGACAAGGCCAACGACGCCATCCGCGTCGACGGCCAGGACGTCCGCGCCCAGGTCATCGGCGAGGGCGGCAACCTCGGCGCGACCCAGCTGGGCCGCATCGAGTTCGCCCGCACCGGCGGCCCCGAGGGCCAGGGCGGCAAGGTCAACACCGACGCCATCGACAACAGCGCAGGCGTCGACACCTCCGACCACGAGGTCAACATCAAGATCCTGCTCAACGGGCTCGTCGCCGAGGGCGACATGACCGTCAAGCAGCGCAACAAGATCCTCGCGGAGATGACGGACGAGGTCGGCAAGCTCGTCCTGCGCAACAACTACGCGCAGAACACGGCCCTGGCCAACGCCGTCGCCCAGTCGCCGTCCCTGCTCCACGCCCACCAGCGCTTCATGCGCCGACTGGGCCGCGACGGGGCCCTCGACCGGTCCCTGGAGTTCCTGCCCAACGACCGCCAGATCCGCGACCTGCTCAACAACGGCCGCGGTCTGAGCCAGCCGGAGCTCGCCGTCCTCCTCGCGTACACCAAGATCACGGTGGCCGACGAGCTCATCGGTACGGAGCTGCCGGACGACCCGTACCTGCGCGGGCTGCTCCACGCGTACTTCCCGACGCTGCTGCGCGAGAAGTTCACCGAGGCCGTCGACGGCCACCCGCTGCGCCGCGAGATCATCACCACCGTCCTGGTCAACGACACCGTCAACGCCGGTGGCTCGACCTTCCTGCACCGCCTCCGCGAGGAGACGGGCGCGTCGATCGAGGAGATCGTCCGGGCGCAGACCGCGGCCCGGTTCGTCTTCCGCCTCGGCCAGGTCTGGGACGCCGTCGAGGCCCTCGACAACCAGGTGCCGGCCGACGTCCAGACCCGGATGCGGCTGCACTCCCGCCGGCTCGTCGAGCGCGGCACGCGCTGGCTGCTCAACAACCGGCCGCAGCCGCTCCAGCTCACCGAGACCATCGAGTTCTTCGCCGAGCGCGTCGAGCAGGTCTGGGCGCAGCTGCCGAACCTGCTGCGCGGCGCGGACCTGGAATGGTACCAGTCGATCGTGGAGGAGCTGACCGAGGTCGGCGTGCCGGAGGAGCTCGCGCTGCGGGTGGCCGGCTTCTCCTCCGCCTTCCCGATCCTCGACATCGTGGCGATCGCGGACCGCACGGACAAGGACCCGCTGGCGGTGGCCGAGGTCTACTACGACCTCGCCGACCGGCTGCGGATCACCGACCTGATGGACCGGATCATCGAGCTGCCGCGCGACGACCGGTGGCAGTCGATGGCCCGTGCGTCGATCCGTGAGGACCTGTTCGCGGCGCACTCGGCGCTGACCGCGGACGTCCTGGCGGCCGGGGACGGCGCGTCGAGCCCGGAGCAGCGGTTCAAGGACTGGGAGGAGAAGAACGCGGCGATCCTGGGCCGCGCGCGGACGACCCTGGAGGAGATCCAGGGCTCGGACACCTTCGACCTGGCGAACCTGTCGGTGGCGATGCGGACGATGCGCACGCTGCTGCGTACGCACAGCTAGCCGCTGAGGCAGTGGCGTGAGAAGGGCCCCACCGGTCTTCCGGTGGGGCCCTTCTCCTGTCCGTCGTCCGTGCTACGCGGATTCCTCGGGCGGTCCGGTGACCGTCGACGTCCACAGGCGGCGGGCGGCGAGCAGGGTCGCGGCGAGCAGCAGGCCGTTGCGGAGGACCATGACGGTCAGCCCCTGGGTGGTGCCGGCGACGACGTGGTCGTACAGGACGGGGTAGGCGAGGGAGCTGAGGGCGGCCGCCGGGAGCAGCAGCAGCGCCACCGGGCGCATCACGGTGCTGCGCGAGGTCAGACAGACGGCGGCGAGGCCGAGCAGCCAGATCATGTACTGGGGGCTGATCACCCGGCTGGTGACGGTGAACAGCAGGACGGCGGTGAGGGCCGCGTCGAGCGGGGTGGCGGCGGTCCAGCGGTGGGCCCGGACGCGCCACAGGAGCAGCCAGCCGAAGGCGATGACGGTGAGCAGCAGGGCGAGGTGGCCGAGGCTGGAGACGTACGGGCCGACGTACTCGAAGGCCCCGTAGCGGAATGCGACCCGGCCCGGCCAGATGCCGCCGGCCTCGGCCAGTGCGAGGGCCGTGCCGCCGAGCGACTCGATCTGGATGCCGCGGCTGCCCTGCTGGCGCAGGAAGCCGAGGGAGTCGGAGAAGAACAGCGCGAGGGTGGCGAGCAGGGCGAGGGCCGCGACGACCGCGGCGGTCCATGCCTCGCGGGTGGTACGGCCCCGGGGGGTGCCGATCAGGGCGAGCGCGGGCCAGACCTTCACCATCGCGCCGATGCCCGCGAGCGCCCCGCCGAGCTGGTGGGCGGCGGTCGAGCGGGCGGTGAGCGCGAGCAGCGCGAGGACGGCGAGGGCGGTGGTCTGGACGTCGTACCGGGCGAGCGGCAGGTGCAGGAGCAACGGCAGTCCGCAGACCCAGATCCAGGTGCCGTGGGTGAGCCGGGCGCTGTCGGCGCGGGCGAGTGCGGCGGTGACGACCGCGTCGGCGATGAGGGTGAGCGCGACGAACGCCTGGACGTACGTCAGCCAGGGCAGGATGCCCGGCGACATGATGACGAGCCCCGCGCCGGGCGGGTACTGCCAGGTGACGTCGCCGGGCGGGAAGGTGCCCTGTGCGAACTGCCCGTACCAGTACCGGTAGAGGTCCACCTCGCGGCGGACGCCGCCGATGCCGAGGGTGTCGCGGAGGAGCAGCAGCACCATGCCGACGCGGGTGACCAGCCAGACGGCGGCGACGGCGAGGTAGGGGCCGCGGCCGACCGTGACGAAGGTGGCGGAGGTGAAGGTGTCCGAGTCGAAGGGGGACCCGGTGAGGCCGGGGGGCTCGGCGCGGGTCCCTGCCGGCGGCTGGGGGTGATCGTTCGTCATCCTTCCGCACTGTAGCCCTTAATGTCTTATTTGCCGGTTTCCTTGGCCCCTGTTCCGGCTTCTGTCGCGGTGAACTCCTCGTATGCCGCCACCACCTCCTTCGCCGGGCCGTCCATCCGCAGCGTGCCCGCCTCCAGCCACAGGGCCCGCTCGCAGGTCTCCGTGATCGTCGAGTTCGAGTGGCTGACCAGGAAGACCGTCCCGGCCTGCGCCCGCAGTTCGTCGATCCGCCGCTGGCTCCGGCGGCGGAAGCGCGCGTCTCCGGTGGACAGGGCCTCGTCGATGAGCAGGACGTCATGGCTCTTCGCGGCGGCGATGGAGAAGCGCAGCCGCGCCCCCATGCCGGAGGAGTACGTCCCCATGGGGCGGGAGATGGCGTCGTCCTTCTCGTTGATGCCCGAGAAGTCCACGATCTCGGCGTACCGTTCGCGGACCTCCGTGCGGCTCATGCCCATCGCGAGACCGCCCAGGATCACGTTCCGCTCGCCGGTGAGGTCGTTCATGAGGGCCGCGTTGACGCCGAGGAGCGAGGGCTGTCCGTCGGTGTACACCTGACCCCGTTCGACGGGCTGGAGGCCCGCGATGGCCTTCAGGAGGGTGGATTTCCCAGATCCGTTCGAACCGATCAGGCCAATTGCCTCGCCCCGGTACGCGACGAAGCTGACGCCCTTCACGGCGTGCACCCGGCGGCCGGTCGGCCGCTTCTCGCCGCGTCGGAGCATGCGGCTCAGCGCGGCCGTCGCGGCGCCCCGGCCGCCGGTGGCGCCGCCGTTCACCGTGTAGGTGATGTGGACTCCGTCGGCCACGACGGTGGGGGTGAGGAGGGGGGAGGTGCGGGTGGGGGTGTTCTGCGGGTCAGCCACGGCCGTACGTCTCCTCTGCCTTCCAGAACCAGATGAAACCGCCGCCGAAGGCCAGCAGGGCCCAGCCGGCGGCGAGCGCCCAGACGTGCGGCGGCAGCTGCGCCGAGGTGTAGCTCTCGATGAGCGCGAAGCGC
This sequence comes from Streptomyces sp. NPDC056480, assembly GCF_042795405.1. NCBI lineage: Bacteria > Bacillati > Actinomycetota > Actinomycetes > Kitasatosporales > Streptomycetaceae > Streptomyces > Streptomyces sp. NPDC056480. Next base: position 29,629 of record NZ_JBHTSA010000012.1, read on the forward strand.
ATCAGGTCGATGTAGACCGCCGCCGGGTTGCACTGGAGGGCGAGCACCACGCCGTCGGGGAAGCGTCCGCTCGCCGCCAGGTTCTGGATCGACCACATCGCGCCCGAGGCGTACATCCAGGTGCGGAGCACGAACGGCATCAGCTGGGAGATGTCCGGGGTGCGGGCCGCGAGACGGGCGAGGACGAGTGCCACCCCCGTGTTGAACAGCGCCTGGCAGAGCAGTGCGGGGACGGCGAGGAACCAGCTCCAGGTGGGGAACTCGCCGAGCCCGAGCAGGATCATGGCCAGCGCGGCGAGCGAGAGCAGCAGCTGCTGGAGCTGCTGGAGCGAGAGTGAGATCGGCAGGCTCGCACGGGGGAAGTGCAGGGCGCGGACGAGGCCCAGGTTGCCGCTGATCGCCCGGGTGCCGGCCAGGATCGTGTTCGAGGTGAACGTCCACACGAAGATGCCGGTGATCAGGAAGGGCACGTAGTCGGCGACGCCGTCCTTGGCGTCCATGAGGACGCCGAAGATCAGGTAGTAGACGGCGGCGTTGAGCAGCGGGGTCATCACCTGCCAGACCTGGCCGAGCCGCGCCTGGCTGTACTGGGCGGTCAGCCGGGCGGTCGCGAAGGCGGTGATGAAGTCGCGGCGGGACCAGATCTGCCGGGCGTAGGCGGGCAGGGAGGGGCGCGCGCCGCAGACGGTGAGGCCGTGGCGCAGGGCGAGCGCGCGCAGGTCCTCGCCGGAGGCCCCGGTGAGCGAGGCCCCGGGGAGAGGGGCCTCGTGGGGAGGGGGCTTCTGCTGGGGCGGGGGGAGCGTCTGAGTGGTCACGGGTGGGCGCTTTCGACGAAGGGTGCGGGCATCCTCGGCGATGGAACGGGTCCGTATCGTCGCTACGGGGAGATTAGGGTGCTCCGACGTCGGAACGCAACCGTATCGTCGTGACGGCATCGGGTTGTCGCAGTTGGTTAGGATGCGGTTCATGACCGATCCGACCCCCCGCCGCGCGCCCGCCGGAGCAGCCGTACTCCGCGAGGACGTGACCGAGGCCATCCGCGCCGCCGTCTTCGAGGAGCTCGCGGCCGTCGGCTTCGCCCGGATGTCCATCGAGGGCATCGCGCGCCGCGCGGGAGTCGGCAAGACCGCCGTCTACCGGCGCTGGAAGTCCAAGCTCGCCCTCGTCCTCGACCTCGTCGGGGCCTTCGCCGCCCAGGGCCTGCCGGCGCCCGCCACCGGCTCCCTCCTCGGGGACGTGCGCGCGCTCCTCCAGGTGGCCTCGCACGCACTGCGCCACCCCGTCGCCTCGCAGGTCATCCCGGACCTGCTCGTCGAGGCGGCCCGGCAGCCCGAGATCGCCGAGGCCGTCACGGCCGCGCTGCTCGACGGCCAGCGCGGCGTCGTGAGCCAGGTGGTCCGCGAGGCGGTCGCGCGCGGCGAACTCCCCGAGGGCACCGACCCGGGCCGCGCCCTCGACCTGGTCGTCGGGCCGCTCTACTGGCGCCTCGTCGTGGTCCGTACGCCCCTGCCCGCGGGGTACGTGGACGATCTGGCGCGGTCGGCGGTGGCGGCGCTCAAGGCCTGAGGGCGCGGAAGACCGCCGGAGGGATCACCGCCGACCGGTCGGGCGGGATGTCCTGACGCCCGATCGACCCACCGGTCAGTCCGGGCCCTCCCGGCGCCCGACCGACCGGCCAAGCGGGCGGTCCTGACGTCCGCTCACCCGGCCGGCCGGCCAAGCGGGCGGTCCTGACGAACGCTCACCCGGCCGACAGGCCAGGCGGGTGGTCCTGACGTCCGCGTGACCTGCCGTCAGCCGTGGGTCGCGGGGGTCAGCGGAGCCACGGGCGTCGCCTCGACCGAGCGCGCGGCACGGTCGAGGGCGCTCGCGAGGAGCGCCAGATCCGTCGGCCCGTTGCCCAGCTCGCGCACCGGACGGCGGGTCGGCGGATCACCCATCCGCTCCCACTCCAGTGGCACGACGGTGGGGCGGAGCGTCGCCGTCCGGGGGATCCGGCCGGTGACGCGGCCCGCCTGGAAGGGTGTCACCCGGCCGTCCGGATGGCCGAGGCGGCCGCGCCCGGCCGCCGGTACGTCCGGTCCCGCCGTCACCGGGGGCGCGTCGAGCACGATCCGCAGCCGGGCCCCGTGGGCCAGCTCCGTGTCGGCGGTCCTGTCGGGACGCGCGGAGGTCGCGACGAGGTGCACGCCGAGCCGCTCGCCGTTCCGCGCGACGGCCTCCAGGGCCCGCACGACGGACCCGGCGGCGGGCCGCCCGGAGGCGCCGAGCGCGGGCGCGACGAGGGCGTCGAAGTCGTCGACGAGAACGATCAGCCGGGGGAGGTGGACGGGTCCGCCCGAGGCGCGCCCGGACCCCTGCTCGCCGGCGGGCCGGGGGATCCGGCCGGCCGTCTCCTCGCCGGAGGGGCGGGACGCACGGCCGCCGGAGCGGTCGCCGAGATCGCCTTCGCCGGGCCGGGACACCCGGCCGCTCGGGTATCCGCCGAGGTCGCCGTCCCCGGGCCGGGGCACGCGCCCGCTGCCGTGGCCGACGAGGTCCTCCGCCCCGGTGCGGGACACCCGCCCGCTCGGGCGGTCCGTCAGGTCGCCGTCGCCGGTGCGGAGGGTGCGGCCGCCGGAGCGGTCGTCGCCGTCCCGGCGCGGCAGCCGCCCGCTGGGCGTATCGGTCAGGAAGGAGTCGGCGCCGGGCCGGGTCCGGGCACCGGACCGCTCGTCGAGCGAACCGTCGCCGGGGCGGGGTGCACGCCCGCCGGGTCCGCCGCGGTCGTCCGTCCCGGGACGGGGCACCCGTCCGCTGCCGTGACCACCGAGGTCCTCGGCCCCGCCGCGTGCCACGCGACCGCTGCCGTGGCCGCCCAGGTCCTCCGCACCCGCGCGGGCCACGCGGCCGCTCGGGTGGTCGGTGAGGTCGTCGTCGCCCGTGCGCAGGGTGCGGCTGCTGGGGCGCCCGGCAGGGTCCTCTGACCCGGGGTACGCCATCCGGCCGCTCGGCCGGCCGTCGAGGTCCCCGGGGTACGCGCTCCGCGTGCTCGGCCGGCCCTCGACATCGCCCGGGTACGCGCTCCGCCCGCTCGGCCGGCCGTCGAGATCGCCCGTGTAGGTGATCCGGCCGCTCGGGCGGCCGCCGAGGTCGTCCGACGGGGGGTACGGGCCGTCCGTGCGGCCGCCCCGCGCGCTCGGCAGGGCGCCGATCGAGCCGTCGCCCGTGCGCAGGGTGCGGCCGCTCGGGCGGTCCGCGAGGTCGCCGGAGTCCTGGAGGCGGACGGTCGCGCGGGCGCCCTGGGGCACGGACTCCGCCGCGCTCGGGGCGCGCTGGCCGATCAGCCGGTCGGCGGCGGTCGCCGCGCGCGTCCCCCGGCGGTCGGCGAAGTGGCCGTCGCCGAGCAGCTCCGCCCGGCGCTTCAGCTCCGCGCCCAGGGCCTGCGCGAACTCCCGCATCCGCACCGGGTCCGAGGCGACCAGGTGCTCCGTGACGTGCGGCAGCTCCGTACAGACCGCGAGTCCTTCGCCGCGGTCGCCGCCCGCCCCGTCGACCAGGAGCAGGCCGAGCCGGTCGGGGCGGCCGCCGGCCGCGAGCGAGGCGGCGATCGAACGGAGCAGCTCCGTCCGCCCGCTTCCCGCGGGTCCCTCGATCAGCAGGTGCGGGCCCTCGCGGGTGAGGTCCACGGCCAGCGGTCCGCGCGGACCCGCGCCCAGGACGGCCGTGCCGTCCCCGGCGGAGGCCCAGCGGGCCATCAGGGAGGCGGGGGTGGCACGGGCGAGCCCGAGCTCGTCGAGGAGGCGGGACGAGGGGGGCAGCGCGGCGGCACGGGCGCCGGGCGCCGCCGCCGTGTCCGTGCGCAAGGGGGCGAGCGCGCGGCCGAACCGCTCGGCCCAGGCGACGGAGACCGCGTCGACCACACCGACCGTGCCGTGCCCGGCGGCCCGTCCGCCGGAGGTCCTGAGCAGCCGCAGGGCCGTCGCCACGTCACCGCTGAGGAGCGCCGCGGCCCCGCACTCGCGGAACGCGAGGGACGCGGCGCACGCCGTCTCGTAGGTGGCGGCCACCGGGGAGACCGGGGACGCCGAGGGTGCCTCGGCGAGGCACAGGAGGTGGATCCCGGCCGCCGCTCCGGCTCCGGCCAGCCGTGCGACCGTCTCGCGCAGGGCCGCCGAACCGGGGTCGCCGTCGACGACCACGACCGTCGTCGGCCCTTCGTGACGGGCGGCCGCCTCGGCGACGGACGCGCGGTCGGCGCTGGGCCAGCCGGGGCCGAGCGGGCCGTCGTCGAGCCGCCGGGTCAGTTCCGCCGTACGGGCCTGGGCCTGCTCGCGGTCGTACGCCAGGAGCAGCCGGCAGTCCTGGCCGTGGGCCGACCGGACGTGCGGGAGCCAGCCGAGCCAGCCCCAGGACCTGCGCCGCTCCTCGAGGGAGCGGTTCCGGTCGGCGCTGATCAGCACGATCTCCAGGTCGGAGGGGGAGTGCAGGGCGGCGAGCTGGGCGACGACCGAGCGGGCGAGACCGGCGAGCCGGTCGGCGGGGCCGGCGAGGCCCAGCGAACCCGCCTCGCGCAGCGCCACGGTGACCGGGACGCCGGAGAGGTCGGCGCGGTCCGTGGTGCCCAGCCGGACCACCAGGGATTCGGGGTGGTCCTGGCCGCGCTCCCAGAGCCGGGGGCCGGGACCGAGGGCGGTGAGCAGGACCGTGGCCGGGTCGGGCCAGGTGTCGGCCATCGGCGCGGGGGCGGGGGAGCCGTCCCGGGCCGCGGCGCCGAGGCGGGCGCCCGCGTGGGTGTCCGGTGCCGTACGGGGGTCGGCCGCGGGCGCCGGGAGTTCCTCGCGTCCGCCGGCCAGACGCCGGGCCCAGGCGCCGAGGCCCCGCTTGCCGCCGCCACCCGCGCGCGGGGAGCCGGCCGGGGGAGCGTCGCCGCGGGACGGGCGGTTCCTGCTGTGGGCCTCGCCACCGCCGTCCGGTCCGTCGACGCCGCCGGGGTGGTCGCCCGCGCGGGCGTGGCCCGCTCCGGGGGAGTCCGTACCGCGATCATGGGCGCCGGCCGGGCCGTACGGGTCGGCGTACGCGCTCCGGGGGGCTCCGCCGAGCGGGACGCCGCGCGCCCCGCCGTGGGTGGTGTCGTCCACCGGGCCGCCGACCGCGGGGCGGGGCACGCCCGCGTGGGCGGGCCGGTCGCCCGCCGCCGGAGGCCGTCCTTCGCCTCCGGGCGGTGCCACGCGCAGGTGGCCCTCGCCGTCCGGGGCCGTCTCCCTCGTCCCCGTGCTGCCGAGGTCGTCGCCGGGGCCGGTCAGCCGGAGGGCGGACTCGCCGATGCGCAGCAGCGCGCCCGGCCGGAAGGCGACCGGGCGGTCGCCGACCGGTGCGCCGTCGAGGGTCGTGCCGTTCGTCGAGCCCCGGTCGGCGACCGTGACCCGGCCGTCCTCGCCGACGGTCACCGTGCAGTGCGCGCGGGAGACGTCCGGGTCGTCGAGCGGTACGTCGGCGTCCACGGAACGGCCGATTCTGATCGCTCCGCCGTGCAGCAGGTGCACTCCGCCCGCGTCCGGGCCCGCCACCACGTGCAGCCGGGCCGCGGCGGCCTCGCCGACGCGGTCTTCGGGGCCGGGGACCTGGAGGGAGAGGACCGCGCCGTCGACCAGCGGGGGTTCGCCGAGCACGCAGCGGCGGCCGTCGAGCCGCTCCGCGCCCGCGTAGAGCACGGTGGTGCCCGAGGCGGAGGTGTCGGGGCCGGTGACGGCGGCGGCGAGGTTCGAGGCCACGGCGGCCAGGGCCGTCCCGGCGGGGGCCGTGACGAGCACGTCGCAGGTACGTCCGGCGCCGTGGCCGGCGTACGGCGCGAGGACGGTCAGCCGGATCTGCATCGCCGTCAGCGGTCCCTTCTGCGTGATGCCCGGCAGGGGAACCGCCCTGTGACTCCCCCCACCCGGCACGGACGCGTCGCCCGGTACAGGTCGGCACGGCGCGGGGGCTCCCGACCCCACCGATGCGACGTGCTGGAGGCATCCTCGCACCTGCCACCGACAACCCGCCCCCGGGGCGGCCGGAAGTGATCTTGAATGGTCGGCTGTGGACGCAAAAGTGCCTGGTTGAGCATGCCTTCGGAACATGCCCGGCAACCGTCTCGCCTCCGGAAGCGTCTTCTTTCGGACAGACCGGACCCACCGGGGCCCGGCCCGGCGACGGCGCACGTCGGCGCCGGCGCCGGCACGGCACCGGCCCGCCCCCGGCGGTCCGCCGGCGGGTCACCGGAATCGGAATCGGGCTGTGGACGACCGGTCGGTACCCCGTTCGGCGGCACTAAAGTGGGTCGGACACCCGGACGGGTCACAACAGAGAACAGGGACCCCGGGAGCATCACCGGATCACCCCAGGACCACGATCAGCAGGGAGCGCGTGACGTGCGGCCTATCGGCAGCAAGTACCTGCTCGAGGAGCCGCTCGGCCGCGGCGCCACGGGCACCGTCTGGCGAGCCCGCCAGCGGGAGACGGCGGGCGCCGAGGCGGCCGTGCCCGGCCAGCCCGGCGAGACCGTCGCGATCAAGGTCCTCAAGGAGGAACTGGCCAACGACGCGGACATCGTGATGCGCTTCCTGCGCGAGCGGTCCGTGCTGCTCCGGCTCACCCACCCCAACATCGTGCGCACCCGCGACCTGGTCGTCGAGGGCGATGTCCTCGCGCTCGTCATGGACCTCGTCGAGGGCCCCGACTTGCACCGGTACATCCGGGACAGCGGCCCGCTCACCCCGGTCGCCGCCGCCCTCCTGACCGCCCAGATCGCCGACGCGCTCGCCGCCAGCCACGCCGACGGCGTCGTCCACCGCGACCTGAAGCCGGCCAACGTCCTGCTCGCCGAGCAGGGCGGCCAGATGCACCCGATGCTCACCGACTTCGGCATCGCGCGCCTCGCGGACTCCCCGGGCCTGACCCGCACCCACGAATTCGTCGGCACCCCCGCGTACGTGGCGCCGGAGTCCGCCGAGGGCCGTCCGCAGACCTCCGCCGTCGACATCTACGGCGCGGGCATCCTGCTCTACGAGCTGGTCACCGGCCGTCCCCCGTTCGCGGGCGGCACCGCCCTGGAGGTCCTCCACCGGCATCTCAGCGAGGAGCCCCGCAGGCCCTCGACCGTGCCCGGGCCGCTGTGGACGGTCATAGAGCGCTGCCTCAGCAAGGACCCGGAGCGGCGGCCGAGCGCGGTGAACCTCGCGCGCGGTCTGCGCGCGGTCGCCGCCGGCATCGGCGTGCACTCCACGCCCGCCCAGATCGAGGCGGCCGAGGGCGTCGGCGCGCTGCTCGCCCCGGACCCGGCGCCCGCGCCGGTCCCGCAGACCCCCGACGCGGGGGCCGCCGACCCCACCCAGGTGCTGCCCAGCGGTGCCGGGATGCCGCCGCAGTACGACCCCGCCGGCGCGACCAGCGTCATGCCGACCAGCGGCACGGCGGGCGCCGCCGACCCGACGGCCGTCATGCCCCCCGTACCGCCGCAGCCGCCGCAGTCCGGGCAGGGCGCGCAGTCCGAGGAGCCGCACCCCTGGCAGAGCCAGCTCCGCGCGGCCCGCGACCGCAACGAGCAGACGCAGGTGCAGTACCTGGACCCGAGCCAGGACCCGCTGCGCCGCCGTCCGCAGCGGCAGCAGCCCCCGCAGGACCAGCGGCCCGGCCAGTACGGGCAGCAGGGCCAGCCGGGGCAGCAGGGCCGGTACGGGCAGCAGCCGCCTCAGCCGTACCAGCAGCAGCGTCCCGCGCAGCAGCGGCCGCAGCAGCCGTACCCGCCGCAGCATCAGCAGCAGCACCAGCCGCAGCAGTACGCGCCGCCGCCCGCCCCGCAGCAGTACGCGCCGCCCCAGCAGCAGTACACCCCGCCGCAGCCGCCGCCCCAGGCCCCGGCCCCGCGCGAGCCGCGTCCGCCGCGTCAGCGCAGTGCCAACCCGGTGCGGATCCCCGGCCTCGGCTGCCTCAAGGGCTGCCTGGTCATGATCGTGCTGTTCGTGGTCGCCGGCTGGCTCGTCTGGGAGCTGACCCCGCTCCAGGACTGGATCGCCGAGGGCAAGGGCTACTGGGAGGCCATCGGTGACGGCATCTCGAAGGTGACCGACTGGTTCTCCAAGATCGGCGAGGCCACCGACTCCACCGGTGCTACCGGCGGTACGACCGGGCAGTGACGGCCCGGGACCACGTAATACTGCCGATTTATCGACTTCCGAGGGGTGATTTCCCCTCGGAAGTGACGTCCGGCGGCTGCGGACGCGTAACTTTGCACGCGAACCGCAGCCGCTGAGGGAGCAGTCTTGGCACGGAACATCGGCAGCCGCTACACCACCCACCAGATCCTGGGGCGGGGCAGTGCAGGGACGGTGTGGCTCGGCGAGGGGCCCGAGGGTCCCGTCGCCGTCAAACTGCTGCGCGAGGACCTGGCCTCCGACCAGGAGCTCGTCGGCCGCTTCGTCCAGGAGCGGACCGCCCTGCTCGGGCTCGACCACCCCCGCGTGGTCAAGGTCCGCGACCTCGTCGTCGACGGCAACGACCTGGCCCTCGTCATGGACCTCGTGCGCGGCACCGACCTGCGCACCCGGCTCGACCGGGAACGCAGGCTCGCCCCCGAGGCCGCCGTCGCGATCGTCGCCGACGTCGCCGACGCCCTCGCGGCCGCGCACGCCGCCGGGATCGTCCACCGGGACGTCAAGCCGGAGAACATCCTGCTCGACATGGAGGGACCGCTCGGGCCCGGCGGCGCGCACCCCGCCCTGCTCACCGACTTCGGCGTGGCCAAGCTGATCGATACTCCGGGCCGCACCAAGGCCACCCGGATCATCGGCACCCCCGACTACCTCGCCCCCGAGATCGTCGAGGGCCTCCCGCCGCGCGCCGCCGTCGACATCTACGCCCTCGCGACCGTCCTGTACGAGCTGCTCGCCGGCTTCACCCCCTTCGGCGGCGGCCACCCCGGCGCCGTGCTGCGCCGCCACGTCACCGAGACCGTCGTCCCGCTGCCCGGCATCCCCGAGGAGCTGTGGCAGCTGATCGTGCAGTGCCTGGCCAAGGCCCCGGCCTCCCGGCTGCGCGCCTCCGAGCTCGCCAGCCGCCTCAAGGACGTCCTCCCGCTGCTCAAGGGCATCCCGCCGCTCGACGTGGACGAGCCGGACGCGGAGCCGGCGCCGGAGCCGTACGAGGAGGACACGTACCCGGCCGGTACGGGCGCGGGGGAGCCCGGCCCGCGCCGGGCCGCCGTCCCGCTCGTCCCCGGCGCCTCCGCCGACTCCAACCGCGACACCCATACCTCCATGCGGGTCCCGGCCCCCGACGAGCTCTCCGGCGGTCCCCTGGGCACGGCCCGCGCCCCGCGCCCCGCGGGGGCCCGCAGACCCGGCTCGGCCCGGCACAAGGCCGAGGCGGTCCGCAAGCGCCGGATCACCCTGACCATCGCGGCGGTGGTGGTCGCCGGAGCCCTCGGCGCGGGCGGCTACCTGGCGGCATCAGGGGACGCCGACACCCCGCCGCAGGACTCCAAGCAGTCCTCACTGCCGTAACACCGGCGGCGAGCCGTTACGCTGGACGCGTGGCAGTCGTCGATGTATCCGAAGAGCTGAAGTCCCTCTCCTCGACCATGGGGTCGATCGAGGCCGTCCTGGACCTCGAGAAGCTGAGGGCCGACATCGCCGTGCTCGAAGAGCAGGCCGCGGCCCCGTCCCTGTGGGACGACCCGGAGGCGGCGCAGAAGATCACGAGCAAGCTTTCGCACCTGCAGGCCGAGGTCCGCAAGGCCGAGACCCTGCGCGGGCGCATCGACGACCTCGCGGTGCTCTTCGAGCTCGCCGAGGAGATGGACGACCCGGACACCCTCGCCGAGGCCGAGACGGAGCTCACCTCCGTCCGCAAGGCCCTCGACGAGATGGAGGTCCGCACCCTCCTCTCCGGCGAGTACGACGAGCGCGAGGCCCTGGTCAACATCCGCGCCGAGGCCGGTGGCGTCGACGCCTCCGACTTCGCCGAGCGGCTCCAGCGCATGTACCTGCGCTGGGCGGAGCGCCACGGCTACTCGACCGAGATCTACGAGACCTCGTACGCGGAGGAGGCCGGCATCAAGTCGACCACCTTCGTGGTGAAGGCGCCGTACGCCTACGGCACGCTCTCCGTCGAGCAGGGCACCCACCGTCTGGTCCGCATCTCGCCCTTCGACAACCAGGGGCGCCGTCAGACCTCCTTCGCCGGTGTCGAGATCCTGCCGGTCGTCGAGTCCTCGGACCACGTCGAGATCGACGAGTCCGAGCTGCGCGTCGACGTCTACCGCGCCTCGGGCCCCGGCGGTCAGGGCGTCAACACGACCGACTCGGCGGTGCGCATCACGCACCTCCCGACCGGCATCGTCGTCTCCTGCCAGAACGAGCGCTCGCAGATCCAGAACAAGGCGAGCGCCATGAACGTCCTCCAGGCCAAGCTCCTCGAGCGTCAGCGCCAGGAGGAGCGGGCCAAGATGGACGCCCTGAAGGACAGCGGCAGCTCCTGGGGCAACCAGATGCGCTCGTACGTCCTGCACCCGTACCAGATGGTCAAGGACCTCCGTACGGAGTTCGAGGTCGGCAACCCGCAGTCCGTCCTGGACGGCGAGATCGACGGCTTCCTCGAGGCGGGCATCCGCTGGCGCAAGCAGCAGGAGAAGTAACCCCGGAACACGGCACGTTCGGGCCCCGCACCGTCATGGTGCGGGGCCCGTCGTCGTTGTGGGCGGTGGCCTCCGTCCGGTCAGCGGATTCGCTGACGCAAGCGGAAACAGGGCCTTCGGGGAGCTTTGTCGACAAGGGAACTGGCCGCGTGGGGCCTGGAGTTCTGGGTTTACGTCACAGTTGCATCGTCGTATGTGGGACACGTGGTGATCTTTCGGGCATCGCACGCGCAACGACCTTGACGCTTCATCGGAAACTCGGAAGGGTGGCGTACTGGCATGCGCATTTCTGGGGCGCGTGCGAACGGGGGCGGGCCCAGCAGTGAGCCGCCTCTGTCGCGTGCCCCGAGCGCTGCCCCATGACGAGATGAGCTACTGGGGGTAGCAGCCAGATGACCAAGCAGATACGCGTCCGTATCGCGCGCATCGCCGCCGGTGCGGTGATCGCGGCCGGTGCGTCGCTGACGGCGGCGGGTGCGGCGCAGGCCGTGGACATGTTCGGTGAGCCGGACCCGACGCCCACCTGCATCCCGGGAACTGCCGGGTGCGAGGTGACGACTCCTCCGACCACCGAGCCGCCCACGACGGAGCCTCCGACCACGGAGCCTCCGACCACGGAGCCGCCCACCACCGAGCCTCCGACCACGGAGCCTCCGACCACCGAGCCGCCCACGACGGAGCCTCCGACCACGGAGCCCCCGACCACGGAGCCGCCCACCACCAAGCCGCCGGTCACCGAGCCGCCGACGACGGAGCCGCCGGTCACCGAGCCGCCGACCGAGCCGGAGCCGGGCGACACGGACGGTCCGGGCCAGACCGAGGCGCCGACCACCCCGGGTGACGACAACACCGACAACGGTGACGCCGGCACCTGCACCGTCGACCTCGACGGCGCCGAGTGCGTGGACAGCGGCAACAGCAACACCGACACCAACAACGCCGGCTCGCAGCCCGTGCAGCAGGGTCAGGCGAAGGAGGAGCTCGCCGAGACCGGTGCGGCCGAGACCTCGTTCCTGATCATCGGCGCCGCGACCATGATCGCCGGTGGCATCGGCTTCCGCATGCTGCCGCGTCTCGTCGGCGGTGGCCGCGCCGCCGTCTGATCCCACCGTGTGTGTGGATCCGTACGGCGTATGACGTACAGAGCATGAGGAAGGGCCGGGGAGATGCTCCCCGGCCCTTCCTCATGGCTCCGGCTCGTGTGGACGCCGCACGGTCCCGCTAGACCGTACGGACCGCCGCGAGCAGGGCGATCGCAGCCAGCAGGGCGATCGCCAGTGTCAGCAGCATCGCGGGCGAGAGACCACCCTGCGGGGTCAGTCGCTCCCGGTTCGCGCGGCAGACGGGGCAGCGGCCCTCGGCGACCGGGGCCGCGCAGTTGGCGCACACCAGTCGGTCGTAGGTCATACGCTCTCCTCCTCCCGCACCGGGCTTCACCGGGACAACGTCCGACGGTGTCCGGACGTTCCCCCTACCACTCTGCCAGCTCGACGGCGTTTCGGCGCGCCCCACCGGATCGCGACCGATTCGTCCGCGAGGGCGAAAAGGATAAACGTCGCAAGCCGGAACCGCGACTGCGCGGGTCTTCCCCGGTCGCGTAAGGTCACGCACACCTACTCCCGGCCGACCGTGGTGCATCCGTGATCCGATTCGACAACGTCTCCAAGTCCTATCCGAAGCAGAACCGCCCCGCGCTCCGGGATGTATCCCTGGAGATCGAGAAGGGGGAGTTCGTCTTCCTCGTCGGTTCGTCCGGCTCCGGAAAGTCGACTTTCCTGCGGCTGCTCCTCCGTGAGGAGCGCGCCAGTCAAGGCCAGGTGCACGTCCTCGGCAAGGACCTGGCCCGGCTCTCCAACTGGAAGGTGCCGCACATGCGGCGTCAGCTCGGCACCGTCTTCCAGGACTTCCGCCTCCTTCCCAACAAGACCGTCGCCGAGAACGTGGCCTTCGCCCAGGAGGTCATCGGCAAGCCGCGCGGCGAGATCCGCAAGGCCGTGCCGCAGGTGCTCGACCTGGTCGGGCTCGGCGGCAAGGAGGACCGGATGCCGGGCGAGCTCTCCGGCGGTGAGCAGCAGCGCGTCGCCATCGCCCGGGCCTTCGTCAACCGCCCGATGCTGCTGATCGCCGACGAGCCCACCGGCAACCTCGACCCGCAGACCTCGGTCGGCATCATGAAGCTGCTCGACCGCATCAACAGGACAGGGACCACCGTCGTCATGGCGACCCACGACCAGAACATCGTCGACCAGATGCGCAAGCGCGTCATCGAGCTGGAGAAGGGCCGCCTCGTCCGCGACCAGGCCCGCGGCGTCTACGGTTACCAGCACTGAGCAGGTAGGGGACTCAACACACCATGCGCGCTCAGTTCGTGCTCTCCGAGATCGGCGTCGGTCTCCGGCGCAATCTCACGATGACGTTCGCCGTCATCGTCTCCGTGGCCCTCTCGCTCGCCCTGTTCGGCGGTGCGCTGCTCATGCGTGAGCAGGTCAGCACGATGAAGGACTACTGGTACGACAAGGTCAACGTCTCCATCTTCCTCTGCAACAAGGCCGACGCGGCCTCGGCGGCCAAGTGCGCCAAGGGTGCGGTCACGGCGCAGCAGAAGGAGCAGATCGAGGCCGATCTGAAGAAGATGACCATCGTCGACACCGTCATGCACGAGACGGCCGACGAGGCGTTCAAGCGGTACAAGGAGCAGTACGGCGACACCGCCATCGCCTCCGTCGTGACGCCGGACCAGATGCAGGAGTCGTTCCGGGTCAAGCTCAAGGACCCGGAGAAGTACAAGGTGGTCGCCACCGCCTTCGCCGGACGGGACGGCGTCGAGTCGGTCGCGGACCAGCGGGGCATCCTGCAGAACCTCTTCGACCTGATGAACGGCATGAACATCGCCGCCCTCGGCGTCATGGGGCTGATGCTGGTCATCGCGCTGATGCTGATCGTCAACACGGTCCGCGTCTCGGCCTTCAGCCGCCGCCGCGAGACCGGGATCATGCGGCTCGTCGGCGCGTCCAGCTTCTACATCCAGATGCCGTTCATCATGGAGGCGGCGTTCGCCGGACTCCTCGGCGGCGCGGTCGCCTGTGTCCTGCTGCTGGTCGGCCGGTACTTCCTCATCGACCACGGCATCGCGCTCGCGGAGAAGATGCAGCTCGTCAACTTCATCGGCTGGGACGCCGTCCTCGCCAAGCTGCCGCTGGTGATCGCCATCGGGCTCCTGATGCCCGCCGTGGCCGCCTTCATCGCGCTGCGCAAGTACCTGAAGGTGTGAGAAGACACCACTGACGGTGAAGGGCGTCGTACGGGCAAAGCCCGTGCGGCGCCCTTGCCTTGTCCTAGAGTGGGCGCCATGCCGGCCGGCACCGACCATCTCTGTATCCGGCCCCGCGGAGTGCTCCGTGGGGCCGTTCTGACGTTGGTCTTCACCGGGGTCCTGGCCACCGCCGCCGCCACCGGCTCGCTGCCCCGGCAGGAGACCGCCGCCGGGCGCACGGGGGCGACCCTGCGCGCGGGTGAGGGGTCCCGGGACTCCGCGACGGTCGACAGCGCCGCCCTGAACCGGGCCGCGGCCGACGCGATGGCGGACGGCAAGTCGGGCAAGCAGGCGGCCGAGGAGTTCGTCAGCCGCAGCGGAGACCGCTGGGGCGCGGTGTACGACAAGAGGGAGTACGCCGAGTTCGAGCAGGCCCTGGACGGCACCTACACCGGCGTGGGGCTCTCCGCCGGCCGGGCAGGCGAGGGCGGGGTCCGGGTGACCCGGGTGCAGCGCGGCGGCCCCGCCGAGCGGGCCGGGCTCCGCACCGGCGACCGGCTCGTCTCCGTCGACGGCCGCCCGGTCGACGGGCTCTCGGTCTCCGAGGTCGTCGCGCTCCTGCGCGGCGAGGGCGTACCCGGCTCCACCGTCGCCCTCCGGGTCGCGCGCGGCCGCGCGGCCTGGACCCAGACCCTGCACCGGGCCAGGCTCGCCACGGACCCGGTCACCGTCCGCCGCCTCGACGACGGGACCCTGCTGATCCGGGTCGCCGCCTTCACCAAGGGCGCGGGCACGCGCGTGCGGGACGCGGTACGGGCCGCCCCGGCCGGCGCCGGCGTCCTCCTGGACCTGCGGGGCAACTCCGGCGGCCTGGTCGCCGAGGCCGCCGTGGCTGCCTCCGCGTTCCTCGACGGCGGTCTGGTCGCCACGTACGACGTGGAGGGCGAGCAGCGCGCCGTGTACGCGGAGGGCGGCGGCGACACCGGGAGGCCCCTGGTGGCCCTGATCGACGGCGGCACGATGAGCGCGGCCGAGCTGCTCACCGGCGCCCTCCAGGACCGGGGCCGGGCCGTGACGGTCGGCTCGCGCACCTTCGGCAAGGGTTCGGTCCAGATGCCGAGCGCCCTGCCGGACGGCTCCGTGGCCGAGCTGACCGTCGGTCACTACCGCACCCCGGCCGGTCACGCCGTCGACGGCCGGGGCATCACCCCCGACCTGTCCGCGGGGGAACGGGCGGAGGAACGGGCGAAGACGGTATTGAGTGGCCTCGGAGGGGGCTCGTAGTGCGAAAATGGCCGCACTATGGCAAAGGGACTCGTGAACGTGCAGGGCAAGCCTGCGAAGAAGAACCAGGACAAGGCGCCCGAGCGCAAGATCATCGCGCAGAACAAGAAGGCGCGCCACGACTACCACATCGTCGACACCTACGAGTGCGGTCTGGTGCTCATGGGCACCGAGGTGAAGTCGCTGCGGATGGGCCGCGCCTCGCTGGTCGACGGCTTCGTGCAGATCGACCGGCACGAGGCGTGGTTGCACAACATCCATGTGCCCGAGTACATGCAGGGCAGCTGGACCAACCACTCGGCGAAGCGGAAGCGCAAGCTGCTGCTGCACCGCGAGGAGATCGACAAGCTGGAGGCGAAGTCGCAGGAGACGGGTCACACGATCGTGCCCCTCGCGCTGTACTTCCTGAACGGCCGGGTCAAGGTCGAGATCGCGCTCGCCAAGGGCAAGAAGGAGTTCGACAAGCGCCAGACCCTGCGCGAGCAGCAGGACACCCGCGAGACGAACCGGGCCATCGCGGCGGCCAAGCGCAGGCAGCGGGCGGCCAAGATCGCGTAGCGGCGCGGCGCGGTTCTGCGGAGCGGCGCGGCCACGGTTAATACGCTGGCGACAGCGCCCGTCGGTCACGTACGATGGGCCGTGCACACCCCGCAAGGGTGCGCACATTGAAAAATGAACATGGGGATGATCGGTTTCGACAGCGGATACCGATGCAGGGGAAGCGTGTCGAGGAAGCGGCAATGATCTCGTAAACCATATGTCGCAACCAATAATCGCCAACTCCAAGAGCGATAACTCCCGCTTCGCCCTCGCTGCCTAATTTTAGGTAACGACAAGAAGCCTCTGTGAGGAGCGTCAGCCCGGGGGTGGTCCCGACCCGGATCCTGGCGTCATTTAGGGATCTAAACCTCTCACCCCGGTCACGGGGGTGAGGGGGAAATCAAACAGTGACTGAGCCCGTCGGAGACTTGTCCGTGTGATCTCCGGGGCTGAGAAACTCGTAGCGGACTGCGCACGGAGAAGCCCTGTTTCCGTACCGTTGGACGCGGGTTCGATTCCCGCCATCTCCACCGAGCGTCCGAGAGGTTCGCCTCCTCGGACACCTCATCCCATGTGGGCGAAGGCCCGGCAGTCATCCGACTGCCGGGCCTTCGTCATGCCCGGCCGCCCACTCTGGTCGCCGCGCAGAGCGCCAGGGCCGTGGCGGCCGCGGTGGCCGGCACCAGGAAGCCGAACGAGGCGAACGGGGCGTGGTCGGCCGCCCAGCCGCCGGTGGCGGAGCCGGCCGCGATGCCGCCGAGCAGGGCGGTCACGGCCAGCGTCATGCCCTCGTTGAGCTGGGACGCCGGCGTCAGACGCTGCACCAGGCCCATGCCCGTCACCATCGTCGGTGCCGTCGCCATGCCCGCCACGAGGAGCCCGGCGGCGAGGGCGGGCAGCGAGCCGGTCGAGGCGGCGAGCAGCGGCATCGTCATCAGGACGGCCATCGCGGCCAGGCAGGTGCCGAGCCGGACGGTGCGGTGGGCGCGGCCGTAGAGGAGGCCCGCCGCGCAGGAGCCCGCCGCCTGGAGGGCCAGCACCGGACCGGCGACGGGGCCGTCCACGTACGCCACGGTCACCACCTCCATGGAGCCGAAGACCGCGCCGGTGGCGAGGAAGACCGCCAGGAGCGGGGCCATGCCGGGGACCCGCAGCGGGGAGCCCGCGGCGGTACGGGGGGAGACCGGCGGCTCGGTGGAGCGCTGGGCGGCGAAGATCAGGACGCCGCCGAGGAACAGGGCGGCGCCGACGAGGGTGCCGGCCTCGGGGAAGAGCGTGGAGCAGAGCAGCGCCGCGACGACCGGGCCGAGCATGAAGCAGAGCTCGTCGGTGGCCTGCTCGAAGGCGTTGGCGGTGTGGAGGGCGTCCCGGTCGCCCTTGAGGAGGTGGGCCCAGCGGGCCCGGGACATGCCACCCGTGTTGGGTGAGGTGGCGGTGAGCGCGGTGGTGGCGAACAGGGCCCAGACGGGCGCCTTCTCGTGGACGCAGAGCAGCAGCGTCAGATGGCCCAGGACGGCGTAGGCGGTGGCGGGGACCGCGATCCGCGCCTGGCCGTACCGGTCGACGAGCCGGGCGATCCAGGGGGCGGTGAGGGCCCCGGCGGCCATGCCGGTGGCGGTCACCCCGCCCGCGAGGGCGTACGAGTCGTAGGCCGCCGCGATCATGATCACGGCGCTGACGCCGAACATGCCCATGGGCAGCCGGGCGATCAGATTGCCGACGATGAAGCCGCGGGCACCGGGGACGGTGAAGAGGTGGAGGTAGGAGTTGCGGGGGGTTTGGGTTTGGGCGGGGATGGGGGTGGGGCTGTGGGCGGGGCTGTGAGTGTCGGCGGGGCGGCTGAGGGTGGCGGTGGGTTGGTCGCGGTAGCGGGGGGCGAGGGCCGGGCCCGCCGGCGTGAGGGTGAGCTCCGGTTGCGGCATGGATCAAGGCTCGCGGGAGGGGGCCGGACGGGTCCAACACCTGTTCGGTGGCCATTCACGCAGCTGTGTTGTTAAATGCGGCGATGCCTTCCCCGATGTCCTCCCCGGCGCCTTCCCCCATGCCGGCGTCCCCCATGCCGGTGCCCGCCGCGTCGGTGTCCGCCGCGTCGGCGTCTCCGGTGTCCCCGGCGCCCGCCGTGCCGCGTGACATCGATCCCCGCCTCCTGCGCGCCTTCACCGCCGTCGCCGAGGAACTGCACTTCACCCGCGCCGCCGCCCGCCGCTACGTCGCCCAGCAGGCCCTCAGCCGTGACATCCGGCGCCTGGAGCGCGAAGTGGGCGCCGAGCTCTTCGTACGGACCACCCGGCAGGTCTCCCTCACCCCGGAAGGCCAGCGTCTCCTCCCGTACGCGCTCCGGGTGTTGGCCGCGCACGACGAGCTGACCGAGGCCTTCCGGGCCGCGCCCCGGCCGCTCCTCGTCGACCTCAACAGCCCCGGCCTCGCCCCCGAGGACGTGCTGCGCAGAGCCCGCGAACTCGCCCCGGACCAAGAACTGATGGCCCGCTACGAGAGCGGACTCACCGGTGCCGTACGGGAGATGCTCGCCGGTCGGCTCGACACCTCCTTCGGACGGTACGGCGGGCTCGACTCCGGACTGCGGGCCCGGCTCGACTCCCAGTTCGTGCGGTACGAGCGGATGGCCGTGATCCTCCCCGACGACCACCCGCTCGCCGACCTGACCGAGGTGCCGCTCGCCGCTCTCGCCGGGGAACGGATCTACGCGGGCGCGGGGAACGACCGCACGCCCGAGTGGACCGACCTCGCCGCCCGGCTCTTCGCCGGACGCGGCATCGAGATCGCCCCGCCCGCGCCGCTCGCCGTCGGCAAGGAGGAGTTCCGCCGCATCATGGCCAAGCACCGCAACCCGGTGCTCGCCGTCGTCGACTTCCCGCCCATGCCGGGCTGTGTGCTGCGACCGCTCGTCGACCCCGTACCCCTGTCACCCGTGAGCCTGGTGTGGCGCAAGGGGCTGCGCCATCCCGGTCTCGACGCCCTGCGGACCGCGGCCGCCGAGATCGGCGCCAGGGAGGGCTGGCACGCCCGCCCGGCCGGGTCCTGGCTGCCGGAGGGGGAACCGGGGCTGCCGGGTGCCTGAGGGCGGCTGCCCGGGGCGGCACGCATCGGGACCCGGCCAGGTCCACTGGTAGGACCCGGCGAGTGAGCCGAAGGGGCGCGCCGGGGGGACAGGGCCGAGCGCGCGGAGCCTCCCGAGGAACGAGGGAGGCGAGCACGGGCGGCCCTGTTCCCCCGGCTTCAGCGCCCCGGAGGCGAGCCGAGCCCGGAGAAAGGGGGGGCGCTCACAGGGGCTACGCGCTCCGGGTGAGAGCAAGGTTCCGTTGACGTCACCTCGCGGCACCGCGCCGAAACGCGGCCTCCCTAGCGTCGGGGGCAGGTGGACCGGGGCTGTGGACGCCCCAGGACCCGACACCCGCGGAGGTACGACATGGGCGGCCGGTGGATCGAGCAGTGGGAGCCGGAGGACGAGACCTTCTGGCGCGAGAAGGGGGAGCGGATCGCGCGGCGGAACCTGCTCTACTCCGTCATCTCCGAGCACATCGGGTTCTCCATCTGGAGCCTGTGGTCGGTCATGGTGCTCTTCATGGGGCCGCAGTACGGCGTCGACCCGGCCGGCAAGTTCTTCCTGATCGGGACCGCGACCTTCGTCGGCGCGCTGATCCGCATCCCGTACACCTTCGCCGTCGCCCGCTTCGGCGGCCGCAACTGGACGGTCTTCAGCGCCCTGTTGCTCCTGGTGCCCACCGGCTTCGCGTTCGCGGTGATGGAGCCCGGCACCTCGTACACCACCTTCGTCCTGGTGGCGGCGCTCACCGGCGTCGGAGGCGGCAACTTCGCCTCCTCGATGACCAACATCAACGCCTTCTTCCCGCTGCGGAAGAAGGGCTGGGCGCTCGGGCTCAACGCCGGCGGCGGCAACATCGGCGTCCCCGTCGTCCAGCTCGTCGGCCTCCTCGTCATCGGTACGGCGGGCGCGATGCACCCGAGGATCGTGCTCGGCGTCTATCTGCCCCTGATCGTCATCGCCGCCGTCTGCGCCGCGCTCTTCATGGACAACCTCGCCCCCGTGAAGAACGACACCGGCGCCGCGAAGGAGGCCGTCCGGGCCCGCCACACCTGGATCATGGCCTTCCTGTACATCGGCACCTTCGGTTCCTTCATCGGCTACAGCTTCGCCTTCGGCCTGGTCCTCCAGACCCAGTTCGGCCGCACCCCGCTCCAGGCCGCCTCGCTCACCTTCATCGGCCCGCTGCTCGGTTCGCTCATCCGGCCGGTCGGCGGCTCCCTCGCCGACCGGCACGGCGGCGCCCGCATCACCCTGGGGACCTTCGCGGCGATGGCCCTCGCGACCGGTGTGGTCATCTACGCCTCGGTGATCGAGTCCCTCGCCGTCTTCCTCGTCGGCTTCATCGGACTCTTCGTCCTCAGCGGCCTCGGCAACGGCTCCACGTACAAGATGATCCCGGCGATCTTCCTCGCCCAGGGGCACCGCAAGGGCCTCGCCGGAGAGGTCGCCGAGGCCTACGGGCGGCGGCTCTCCGGTGCGGCGATGGGCCTCATCGGGGCCGTCGGCGCGCTCGGCGGCCTCGCCATCAACCTGGCCTTCCGCCAGTCCTTCCAGACCTCCGGCACCGGCACGGCGGCCTTCGTCGCCTTCCTGGCCTTCTACGGGGCCTGCATGGTCGTCACCTGGGCGGTATACCTTCGCGCTCCGGCCGCGGTCCCCTCCACGGTCCCGGAGGACGCCGGGGACGTCACCGAGCCGGAGCCCCGGCCCGGCTACGCGAAGGTGTGATGTCCGGTGCCCGGCGCGGACCGTAACGATCAGGAAATACGGGCGAACCGAGACCGTCACGCGTCCCCGTCAGGCTCTGACCCCATGGACGAGCAGCAAGAACACGGCCCCGCCGGGCCCCTCGCCGGCTTCACGGTCGGCGTCACCGCGGCGCGGCGCGCGGACGAACTCATCGCGCTGCTGCGCCGGCGGGGCGCGGCCGTCGTCCACGGACCCGCCCTGCGGATCGTGCCCCTCGCGGACGACACCGAACTCCTCGCCGCCACCAAGGAACTCATCGGCCACGCCCCGGACATCGTCGTCGCCACGACGGCGATCGGCTTCCGGGGCTGGGTCGAGGCGGCGGAGGGCTGGGGATGCGGGGAGGAGCTCCTCGCCGTGCTGCGCGACGTCGAGCTGCTCGCCCGGGGACCCAAGGTCAAGGGAGCCGTACGCGCCGCCGGGCTCACCGAGTCCTGGTCGCCCGGCTCGGAGTCCATGGCCGAGGTCCTCGACCGGCTCCTCGGCGAGGGGGTGGCGGGCCGGCGGATCGCGCTCCAGCTGCACGGGGAGCCGCTGCCCGGCTTCGTGGAGGCGCTCACGGCCGGCGGCGCGGAGGTCGTCGGCGTCCCCGTCTACCGCTGGATGCCGCCGGAGGACATCGGACCGCTCGACCGGCTCCTCGACGGGGTCCTGTCCGGGGGCCTGGACGCGGTCACCTTCACCAGCGCGCCCGCCGCGGTGTCGCTGCTGTCGAGGGCCGCGGAGAAGGGCGTACGGGCCGAACTCGTCGCCGCGCTCAGGCACGACGTCCTCGCGGTGTGCGTGGGGCCCGTGACGGCGCTCCCGCTCCAGGCCGAGGGCATCGACACGTACGCGCCGGAGCGGTTCCGGCTCGGGCCGCTCGTCCAGCTGCTCTGCAGGGAGCTGCCGGCCCGCTCGCGGGTCCTGCCCGTGGCGGGCCACCGGGTGGAGGTCCGCGGGCACGCCGTCCTCGTCGACGGCCTCCTGCGGCCCGTCCCGCCCGCCGGAATGGCCCTCCTCGGGCTCCTCGCCCGCCGGCCCGGCTGGGTGGTCTCCCGCGCGGACCTGCTGCGCGCGCTGCCGGGCGCGGGCCGGGACGAGCACGCGGTGGAGACGGCGATGGCGCGCCTGCGGGCGGCCCTGGGCACGCCGAAGCTGATCCAGACCGTCGTCAAGCGCGGGTACCGGCTGGCGCTCGACCCGGTGGCCGAGGCCAAGTACGACGACGGGTAGGGCGGTTGGCGTCGGGCGGGGCGATCGGCGTCCGGTGGTACGGCGATCGGCATCGGCGCGTACGGCGATCGGTGTCCGGGGACGTCCGATCCGGTGTCCGATCCCGGGAGGGCGGGGGCGGAGCGAGGCCGGGGCGCGCCGCGGACACGGGAGGATCACACTGGAGAGTGGTGACCCTCCCGGACCGACCAGAGGAGGGATCCGGATGGTCCATCCCGGAGAACCCGTTGCCATTCCGGCCGACGCGTACGACGCACTCGAATCCCTGCGGGCCGCCTACGCCCGACTGCTCCCCGCCGAAGCGGCCTTCGGTGTCGGGCTGAAGAGGATCGGCGACGGCTACGTCGTCGAGCCCTCCCTGATCGTCTATCTCCCCGAGAAGCTCCCGGCCGACCGGCTCCCGTCCGACGCGGTGGTCCCGGCGCACTGGGAGGGGTACGCGACGGACGTGGTCGAGAGCCGCCCCGAGCCGGTGGCGCTCGTCAACGACACGAGCTTCGTCGACCCGCCGCGGGGCGGCCTCGACATCGGTTGGGAAGACCCCTTCGAGGTGCACGTCGGAACGCTGGGCTGCGTGGCGCAGCGGCGCGGCGACGGGGCGAGACGGCTGCTCACGGCCAACCACGTCACCCCCGCCCCCGGAATCCAGATGTTCCAGCCGCACCCGCAGACCGCGCAGACCGCGCTCCTCGGCACCGTCGAGTCCCAGGGGACGGACTGGGACGCCGCCCTGCTCGTCACGGACCCGGGACGGGGCGTTCCCGCCTGCTCGGTGGTGGACGTCGGACCGCTCCGGGGCTCGTCCCCCGTGACCGTGGGGACCCCCGTCAGAAAGCGCGGCCGTACGACGGGTCTCACCCTCGGTTTCGTGGTGGCCCACATCCCCGACCCGCCCGGCCTGGTCGGGGAGGCCCGGATCCGGATCGACACCTTCCCGCCCGGCGGGCTGTTCGTGTGGCACGGTGACTCGGGATCCGTCGTGGTCAACCTCTCCGACGAGGTCGTGGGGCTGCTGGTCCAGGCGGACAACATGCAGACGGACGCGAACGGCAACCCGACCGCGGCCGTCGGAATGGCCCTCCCCGTCGCGCCGGTCCTCGACGAGCTGTCCATCGAGATCGGGGTGAGTCCGCCGGTGATCTCCCGGATCAGTCCCGACACCGCGCTGGGCGTGCTCGCGGTGGGCGGCAAGGCCGAGATCGACGGGGCCGGGTTCGACGCGGGGACCAGGGTCACCTTCAACGGCGTCGACGCGCTGAGCGTCGTCCCCGCCTCTCCCCACAGGCTGGTGGTGATCCCGCCGCTCCTGGGGATCCTCGGGACGGTGCCCGTCGTCGTGACGAACGCGCTCGGCGAGTCGTCTGCGGAGGGAAGCTTCACGTACTAGTGCGGCGGGAGGCTTCACGTACCAGTGCGGCGGGAGACCTCGCGAACGGGAGCCTCCCCTGCCGATGAGGGGCGCTCACGGGGCGGCCCGTCCGCCCCGTACTCGATCTCGCCTGACACGGTGCCTTCCGGTGGCGTACGCTCGACGGCTGCCCAGTGCACGTCAGAAGGGGGCCTTAGGTGGCCGCGCAGGAAGCCGTGGACACGGTCAGAGACCGTGAGATCGGTGTCGAGCAGGAACATCTGGATCACGTCTACCGCCGACTGGAGGAGAAGATCCACGAGGCGGAGTTCCTGATGAACGACGCCGCCCAGCGGGGCCAGGTCGGCACGCCCGGCGCGCTCGCCGAGCGCGATGCCCAGGTCTTCCGGGCCGGCATCCACCTCAACCGGCTCAACAACGAGTTCGAGGACTTCCTCTTCGGCCGGATCGATCTGCTGTACGGCAAGGACGGCAAGAAGGGGCCGGACGGGGCCTACACCTCCGTCGAGCCCGCCGAGGACGCCGTACGGCCCGACAACACCGCCGAGATCGGCGAGACCCTCCACATCGGCCGGATCGGCGTCCTCGACTCCGACTACGCGCCGCTGGTCATCGACTGGCGCGCACCCGCCGCCGCGCCCTTCTACCGGTCCACGCCGGTCGATCCGGGCCGGGTCGTACGGCGCAGGGTCATCCGCTCCAAGGGCCGCCAGGTCCTCGGTGTCGAGGACGACCTGATGCGTCCCGAGCTCCGGGCCACCCTGGACGGGCGCGAGCTGCCCGTCATCGGCGACGGCGCCCTGATGGCCGCCCTCGGGCAGGCCCGCAGCCACACCATGCGGGACATCGTGTCCTCCATCCAGGCCGAGCAGGACCTCGTCATCCGCGCGCCCGCCGCGTCCGTCACGTACGTGGAGGGCGGGCCGGGCACCGGCAAGACCGCCGTGGCCCTGCACCGGGCCGCCTACCTGCTCTACCAGGACCGCAGGCGGTACGCGGGCGGCATCCTGATCGTCTCGCCGACCCCGCTCCTCGTCTCGTACACCGAGGGGGTCCTGCCCTCCCTGGGCGAGGAGGGGCAGGTCGCCATCCGCGCGGTCGGCAGCCTCGTCGACGGTGCCGAGGCCACCGCCTACGACGACCCGGCCGTCGCCCGGATCAAGGGCTCCTCCCGGATGCTCCACGTGCTCCGCAAGGCCGCCCGCGGCGCCCTGGAGACCCCGCCGCCCAGGACCCAGCCCGAGCTGGGGGAGGAGGACGCTCCCGTCCCGGCGGGCACGCCGACGCGACTGCGGGTCGTCGCCTTCGGCCGCCGTCTGGAGCTGGAGGCCGACGAGCTGCGGCGCATCCGGCACAACGTCCTCGGCGGCACCGCCCCCGTCAACCTGCTGCGCCCGCGCGCCCGCCGGCTGCTCCTGGACGCGCTGTACGCCAAGTCGGGCGCGGTCGGCCGGCACAGCGACCCCGAGCTCGCCGCCGAACTGCGCTCCTCCTTCGACGAGGACGTGTCGACGGAGGACTCCTTCCTCGGGTTCCTCGACGCCTGGTGGCCCGAACTCACCCCGCGCCGGGTCCTCGACGCGATGGCCGACGAGCGCAGGCTGGGCCGCTGGGCCCGCCGCATCCTCAACCCGGGCGAGGTGCGCCGGCTCGCCCGCTCGCTGCGCCGCAGGGAGCTGTCCGTGCACGACGTGGCGCTCCTCGACGAGCTGCACACCCTGGTCGGGACCCCGGCCCGGCCCCGGAAGAAGCGCGAGTACGACCCGCTCGACCAGCTCACGGGCCTGGAGGAGCTCATGCCGGTACGGGAGGAGACCCAGCGCGAGCGGGCCGAGCGGCTCGCCGCGGAGCGCACCGAGTACGCGCACGTGATCGTCGACGAGGCGCAGGACCTCACGCCCATGCAGTGGCGGATGGTCGGGCGGCGCGGCCGGCACGCCACCTGGACGGTCGTCGGCGACCCGGCGCAGTCCTCCTGGTCGGACCCGGACGAGGCCGCGGCGGCCCGCGACGAGGCCCTCGGGTCCCGGCCGAGGCGCCGCTTCGAGCTGACCGTGAACTACCGGAACCCGGCCGAGATCGCCGAGCTCGCGGCCAAGGTGCTCGCCCTCGCCATGCCGGGCAAGGATTCGCCGCGCGCGGTCCGCTCGACGGGCGTCGAGCCCCGTTTCGTACGGGTCGGGGAGACGGCGGGGAAGCCCGATCTGGCTGAAACTGTTCGGTCCGAGGCGCGGCTGCTCCTGGAGCGGGTCGAGGGCACCGTCGGTGTCGTCGTCGCCATGAACCGGCGCCAGGAGGCGGCCCGCTGGCTCGCCGAGCTCGGCGACCGGGTGGTGGCGCTCGGCTCCCTCGAGGCGAAGGGCCTGGAGTACGACGCCACGGTCGTCGTCTCGCCCGCGGAGATCGCGGACGAGTCCCCGGCCGGACTGCGGGTCCTCTACGTGGCCCTGACCCGCGCGACGCAGCAGCTCACGGTGGTCGCGGCGGCGGCGGACATGCCGGACGAGGCGGGGGTCCCGGACCTGCTGAGGGACTGATGGGCGGCTGCTGAGGGACTGATTCCACGGAGCGGGAGACGCCGATTTCAGGTCAACCTGTGGCGCTGGAATCACCGACCAGGGTGGTTTGTTAGCCTTGTCGTGGCACCGGCTCGATCCAAGCCCCCGGGCCCAACCTTCGTCCCTCAGAGGGACCACTTGCCGCGAGGCGAGCATGGCGGGTCGGTGCCACTTAGACGTACGTACGAAGTTGAGGTCCCTGTCACCCCTGGTGACGGGGACCTCTTCTGTTTCCCGGGCACTTCTCGTATGGTGGAAACTACTTTCCGAAAACAAAATGACCGCATTACCTGCTACCGGCAGGTAGGTGCGACCATCGGAGGGCGCCGCCGGGCAACCAGCCGGGGCGGCGTAGCAACGAAGCTCAGGGAAAGCAGAGGAACTCGGCCATGGCAACGGCGCCCAGCGTCTCGTACTCGATGACGGTCCGGCTGGAGGTTCCCGCGAGCGGAACCGCGGTCTCCCAGCTCACCACGGCGGTGGAGTCCCACGGCGGATCCGTCACCGGCCTCGACGTGACCGCCTCCGGCCACGAGAAGCTCCGTATCGACGTCACCATCGCCGCGACCTCCACGGCGCACGCCGACGAGATCGTCGCGCAGCTGCGGACCATCGAGGGCGTCGTCCTGGGCAAGGTCTCCGACCGTACGTTCCTGATGCACCTCGGCGGCAAGATCGAGATGGCGTCCAAGCACCCCATCCGCAACCGTGACGACCTCTCCATGATCTACACCCCGGGCGTCGCCCGTGTGTGCATGGCGATCGCCGAGAACCCCGAGGACGCCCGCCGCCTCACCATCAAGCGCAACTCCGTCGCGGTCGTCACCGACGGCTCCGCCGTCCTCGGCCTCGGCAACATCGGCCCGATGGCCTCCCTGCCCGTCATGGAGGGCAAGGCCGCCCTCTTCAAGCGCTTCGCCGGCATCGACGCCTGGCCGATCTGCCTCGACACGCAGGACACCGACGAGATCGTCGCGATCGTCAAGGCCATCGCCCCCGGCTTCGCGGGCATCAACCTCGAGGACATCTCCGCGCCCCGCTGCTTCGAGATCGAGGCCCGGCTGCGCGAGGCCCTCGACATCCCCGTCTTCCACGACGACCAGCACGGCACCGCCATCGTCGTCCTCGCCGCCCTGACCAACGCGCTCCGCGTGGTCAACAAGGGCATCGGCGACGTACGGGTCGTCATGTCCGGTGCGGGCGCCGCCGGTACGGCCATCCTCAAGCTGCTCATCGCCGCGGGCGTCAAGCACGCCGTCGTCGCCGACATCCACGGCGTGGTGCACGCGGGCCGCGAGGACCTCGTCGACGCCGCGCCCGGCACCCCGCTGCGCTGGATCGCCGACAACACCAACCCCGAGGGCGTCACCGGCACTCTCAAGCAGGCCGTGGTCGGCGCGGACGTCTTCATCGGCGTCTCGGCCCCGAACCTGCTGGGCGCGGACGACGTCGCCGCGATGGCGGAGGGAGCGATCGTCTTCGCGCTCGCGAACCCCGACCCGGAGGTCGATCCGGCCGCCGCGCGCCAGACGGCCGCCGTCGTCGCCACCGGCCGCTCGGACTTCCCGAACCAGATCAACAACGTGCTGGTCTTCCCGGGTGTCTTCCGCGGTCTCCTCGACGCCCAGTCCCGTACCGTCAACACGGAGATGATGCTGGCGGCCGCCACGGCCCTCGCCGACGTCGTCACCGAGGACGAGCTGAACCCGAACTACATCATCCCGTCGGTCTTCAACGACAAGGTTGCGGGTGCGGTCGCCGGAGCCGTGCGCAACGCGGCCAAGGCGGCGGCCGGAAGCCCTGCGGCGACCGGGCGCTGACGGCGCGTCGCGATTCGCGGAGGCGTAAACCCGCCTTTAGGGTGGCTTTTCGGCTCCGCATGGTTTTCGCGGAGTCGACAGAACGTCACCACCACGGGGCTCTGGCGCTTTTCGTGTGACCCCAGGGGGTGCCGGATTGGCGTTCCCGCCGCTGGTGGGGGCAGGATGCGTGTTTGGGCGCGAGGGTCTGTCATTAGACCCGGGTCCGGGGACTGTCCGAAGGCCCTGGCAGCATCGGCTTCGCTGTACCCAATCACGCGGCTTCCGCCGCGTGGCACGCCTCACAGGCAAGAAGAACACGGGAGTAACAACATGAACCGCAGTGAGCTGGTGGCCGCCCTGGCCGACCGCGCCGAGGTGACCCGCAAGGACGCCGACGCCGTGCTGGCCGCTCTCGCCGAGACCGTCGGTGAGGTCGTCGCCAAGGGCGACGAGAAGGTCACCATCCCCGGCTTCCTGACCTTCGAGCGCACCCACCGTGCCGCTCGCACCGCTCGTAACCCGCAGACCGGCGACCCGATCAACATCCCGGCCGGCTACAGCGTGAAGGTCTCCGCGGGCTCGAAGCTCAAGGAAGCCGCCAAGGGCAAGTAAGGCCGCCAAGGCCGCGTAAGGCAGCCTGGAGGCACAGAAAGGGCGGCCACCCTGTCAGGGGGTGGCCGCCCTTTCGTTTGCCCTTCAGAGGCCCGTAGACGCGGTCGGAGGCCGGTGTACGCGCGCGGGGAGCGGGTCCCCGCGCGCGGACGCCCGGTCGGACGCCTACGCCCGGTCCCGGACGCCTACGCCCGGTCGGACGCCTACGCCCGGTCAGACCAGTGCGCTGCCCGGGAGCTCGACCTTGGCGCCGAGCTCGACGAGCTTCTCCATGAAGTTCTCGTAGCCGCGGTTGATCAGCTCGATGCCGTGCACCCGGGAGGTGCCCTGCGCCGCGAGCGCCGCGATCAGGTACGAGAAGCCGCCGCGCAGGTCGGGGATGACCAGATCGGCGCCCTGGAGCTTCGTCGGGCCGGACACGACGGCCGAGTGCAGGAAGTTGCGCTGGCCGAAGCGGCAGTCGGAGCCGCCGAGGCACTCGCGGTACAGCTGGATGTGAGCGCCCATCTGGTTGAGCGCGGAGGTGAAGCCGAGCCGGGACTCGTACACCGTCTCGTGGACGATGGAGAGGCCGGAGGCCTGCGTCAGGGCCACGACCAGCGGCTGCTGCCAGTCCGTCTGGAAGCCGGGGTGCACGTCCGTCTCCAGGTGGATCGCGTTGAGCGAGCCGCCCGGGTGCCAGAAGCGGATGCCCTCGTCGTCGATCTCGAAGGCGCCACCCACCTTCCGGTAGGTGTTGAGGAAGGTCATCATCGAGCGCTGCTGGGCGCCGCGCACGTAGATGTTGCCCTCGGTCGCGAGCGCCGCGGACGCCCAGGAGGCCGCCTCCAGGCGGTCCGGGAGCGCCCGGTGGGTGTAGCCGTCGAGGCGGTCGACACCGGTGATCCGGATGGTCCGGTCGGTGTCCATGGAGATGATCGCGCCCATCTTCTGCAGCACGCAGATGAGGTCCTCGATCTCGGGCTCCACGGCGGCGTTCGACAGCTCGGTGACGCCCTCGGCGAGCACCGCCGTCAGGAGCACCTGCTCGGTCGAACCGACCGAGGGGTACGGCAGCCGGATCTTGCAACCGCGAAGACGCTGGGGGGCCTCCAGGTACTGCCCGTCCGCCCGCTTCTCGATGGTGGCACCGAACTGGCGCAGCACGTCGAAGTGGAAGTCGATGGGCCGGCCGCCGATGTCGCAGCCGCCGAGGCCGGGGATGAAGGCGTGGCCGAGGCGGTGCAGCAGCGGGCCGCAGAAGAGGATCGGGATGCGGGACGAGCCGGCGTGGGCATCGATGTCGGCGACGTTCGCCGACTCGACGTGCGTCGGGTCGAGGACGAGCTCGCCGGGCTCCTCGCCCGGACGGACCGTCACACCGTGCAGCTGGAGCAGCCCGCGGACCACCCGGACGTCACGGATGTCGGGCACGTTGCGCAGGCGGCTGGGGCCGCTGCCGAGCAGGGCGGCGACCATCGCCTTGGGCACGAGGTTCTTCGCGCCGCGGACGCGGATCTCGCCCTCCAGCGGGGTTCCGCCGTGGACAAGCAGGACATCGTCTGTGCCGGTCATGAATCTCGCGTTCCGGAGTGGGTCGGTCGGGTGGCCAGTGAAAAGGGTAAGGGGCCATGAGACCTCTCTTGGGTGCCTCGGGGGGCCTGTCAGATGTAATGAATTCGGCACAACACCCTCTGTTCTCATGATCTTGCGGAGCGTTACCGTCCGCTTGTGCCGCCCGGGCACCGTCACGGGCCCGCCCCGTCCCCTCTGAACTGCGGCGGTCGGCGAGTTCCGGACATCGCCCCCCTCCGTACCGCCCGAGACCCCCCGCGAACGCCGAAGATGCGGGATCATGTGTCGCATGACCGAGGTGTCCTCGCTCACAGGACGGCTGCTCGTCGCCACCCCCGCCCTCGCGGACCCGAATTTCGACCGCGCGGTCGTGCTGTTGCTCGACCACGACGACGAGGGCTCGCTCGGTGTGGTCCTCAACCGGCCGACGCCCGTGACCGTCGGCGACATCCTCGCGCCCTGGGCCGGCCTCGCCGGCGAACCCGGGGTGGTCTTCCAGGGCGGCCCCGTCTCCCTCGACGCCGCGCTCGGCGTCGCCGTGATCCCCGGTGACGAGGGGCCGCTCGGCTGGCGGCGGGTGTACGGGGCGATCGGCCTGGTCGACCTGGAGACCCCGCCCGAGCTGCTCGGACCCGCTCTCGGCTCGCTGCGGATCTTCGCCGGGTACGCGGGCTGGGGCCCCGGCCAGCTGGAGACCGAGCTCGGCGACGGAGCCTGGTACGTGGTCGAGTCGGAGCCCGGCGACGTCTCCTCTCCGCAGCCCGAGACGCTCTGGCGGCAGGTGCTCCGGCGGCAGCGCGGCGAGCTCGCGATGATCGCGACGTACCCGGACGATCCCTCGCTCAACTGAGGGCCCCGGCTTTCAGTACCCTTGGCCCTTATGAGCACTCTCGAGCCCGAGCGCGGGGCAGGTACGGGAACCCTCGTCGAGCCGACGCCGCAGGTGTCCCACGGTGACGGCGACCACGAGCGCTACGCCCATTACGTCCAGAAGGACAAGATCATGGCGAGCGCCCTCGACGGCACCCCCGTCGTGGCGCTGTGCGGAAAGGTCTGGGTGCCGGGGCGCGACCCCAAGAAGTACCCGGTCTGTCCGATGTGCAAGGAGATCTACGACTCCATGGGCGCCGGCGGTGGCGACAAGGACAAGGGCGGCAAGGACAAGTAGTGGTGTCCTGACGGCCCGGAACGTCGGGGACGGCCCCCGTCACACGTACTTCGGTACGGGTGACGGGGGCCGTCTCGTTCTCCGGTGCGCGGACGTGCCGCTTTCCGGTGCGCCGCCGTGCCGCTTTCCGGCGCACGGCCGCGGCGCTTTCCGGTGCACGACCGCGGCGCACCGGGCGTGCTGAGCCGTTGCGCAGGATGCTTCCGCCGGTCACGGAGTGGTTGAGGTGGTCGAGACCTCTTGTCGGGTCACCGGAGGCGCGCCTAACCTCACGCGTGTTGTGCAGAACGAAACGCGCATTGCGCATGTTGCAACGCACGCATCCGGAGGGGATCCGTCATGAAGCTTCCTCGCGTCGCCGCCCGCGTCACCGCCCCGGCCGCCGCACTCCTGCTGGCCGGCCTGACCGCCACGGCCTGCGCGCCCCAGACGTCCGACGGCAAGGCCACGACGGACGAGAAGACCGGCACCCTGCGGGTCTGGCTCTTCCAGGAGGTGAGCAACAAGCCCAAGGAGCAGGTCGTCGCGCAGGCCGTCGCCGCCTTCGAGAAGCAGCACCAGGGCGCGAAGGCCGAGGTCGAGTACATACCCGTCGAGACCCGCGCCCAGCGCGTCAAGGCCGCCTTCAACGACCCCAAGTCGGCCCCCGACCTCATCGAGTACGGCAACACCGACACCGCCGGATACGTCAAGGACGGCGGACTCGCCGACATCAGCGCCGAGTTCGGCGCCTGGGACGAGGCCAAGGACACCGACCCCACCGCCAGGCAGTCCGTCACCGTCGGCGGAAAGATCTACGGCGCC
Organism: Streptomyces sp. NPDC056480; assembly: GCF_042795405.1. Classification (NCBI taxonomy): domain Bacteria; kingdom Bacillati; phylum Actinomycetota; class Actinomycetes; order Kitasatosporales; family Streptomycetaceae; genus Streptomyces; species Streptomyces sp. NPDC056480. Next base: position 61,258 of record NZ_JBHTSA010000012.1, read on the forward strand.
CCGCTGTTCGTCGGCGTCCGCGCCCTCTACTACCGCACCGACGTGTTCGAGGAGCTCGGCCTCACCGCCCCCAAGAGCCAGGCCGAACTCGTCTCCACCGCCAAGAAGATCCGCAAGGCCAAGCCCGAGCTGTACGGCATCGCCGTCGGCGGCGCGTACACCTACGGCGCCATGCCCTTCGTCTGGGCGGCCGGCGGCGAACTCGCCACCGCGAACGGCGACGCGTACAAGGCCGCCGTCAACAGCGAGGCCGCCCTCAAGGGCATCGGCACCTACACCTCGCTCTTCGGCGACGACAACTGCCCCGCCGCCAAGTGCGCCCAGATGGGCGGCAACGCCACCGTCACCGCCTTCGCCTCCGGCAAGGCCGCCATGGCCATCGGCGGCGACTTCAGCCACGCCGCCGTCGAGGCCGGCACCGTCAAGGGCAAGTACGCCGTCGTCCCGCTGCCCGGCACCACCCCCGGCTCCATCGCCCCGGCCTTCGCCGGCGGCAACAACATCGGCGTCCTCAAGAGCACCTCCCACCGCAGCCTCGCCGTCGACCTCCTCAAGTCCCTCACCGGCAAGGAGACCCAGGGCAGGCTCTTCGACGCGATGGGCTTCCTCCCCACGTACACCGACGTCCGGACCGCCGCCGCCCAGCGGCAGCCCTTCGTGAAGCCCTTCATCGACACCCTCGGCGCCGGCACCAGGTTCGTCCCGGCGTCCCCCGGCTGGGGCCAGATCGACGCCTCGCTCGTCCTGCCCACGATGTTCCAGGAGGTCGTCAGCGGCCGTAAGGACGTCAAGGCGGCGGCCGACGACGCCGCGAAGAAGATGGACGCGGCCTTCGCGCCGGCGGGCTGAGCCGCATGACGACCCAGCTCACCGTCGCCGAGAAGCGGCCGGGTGCGACCACGCCCCCGGCCCCCCGGCCGGCCCGGCGCGGCGGCCCCAGGGGCCACCGCCCCTGGACCCCCTGGCTGTACCTGCTGCCCGCCCTCGCCGTCCTCGGCGGACTCCTCGTCTACCCCGTCTACCAGCTCGGCCTGATCTCCTTCCTGGAGTACACCCAGGCCCAGGTCAGCGGCGGCGAACCGACCTCCTTCAAGGGCTTCGGCAACTACACGACCCTCTTCGCCGACCCCCAGTTCTGGCAGGTCCTCCTCGCCACTGTCCTCTTCGCCGCCGCCTGCGTCGTCACCACGCTCGCCGTCGGCTGCGCCCTCGCCGTACTCCTCACGCGCGTGCGCGCCCTGCCGCGGTTCCTCCTGATGATGGCCGCGCTCGGCGCCTGGGCCACGCCCGCGATCACCGGCTCCACGGTCTGGGTCTTCCTCTTCGACCCCGACTTCGGCCCCGTCAACAAGCTGCTCGGGCTCGGCGACTTCTCCTGGACGTACGGGCGGTACAGCGCCTTCGCCCTCGTCCTCCTCGAAGTCGTCTGGTGCTCCTTCCCGTTCGTGATGGTCACCGTCTACGCCGGCATCAAGGCCATCCCGTCCGAGGTCCTGGAGGCCGCCGCCCTCGACGGCGCCTCGCAGTGGCGGATCTGGCGCTCGGTCATGGCGCCGGTGCTCCGGCCGATCCTGGTCGTCGTCACGATCCAGTCGATCATCTGGGACTTCAAGGTCTTCACCCAGATCTACGTGATGACGAACGGCGGCGGCATCGCCGGCCAGAACCTCGTCCTCAACGTGTACGCCTACCAGAAGGCCTTCGCCTCGTCCCAGTACAGCCTGGGCTCGGCGATCGGCGTCGTCATGCTGCTGATCCTGCTGGCCGTGACGCTCGTCTACCTGCGCCTGCTGCGACGTCAGGGAGAAGAACTGTGAGCGCCCCGACCTTCCTCCGCGTCCGCCGCCCCGGACGCCTCGCCGCCGAGGCCGTCACGCTGCTCGTCGCGGCCGCCGTCGCCTTCCCGCTGTACTGGATGGTCCTCTCGGCCTTCAAGCCGGCCGGCGAGATCCAGTCCACCGAGCCCCGGCCGTGGACGCTCTCCCCGTCGCTCGACTCGTTCCGGCGCGTCTTCGAACAGCAGGAGTTCGGGCGCTACTTCCTGAACTCGCTGATCGTCGCGGGCACCGTCGTCCTCGCCTCCGCGCTGATCGCCTTCCTCGCTGCGACGGCCGTCACCCGGTTCCGCTTCAAGTTCCGGACGACGCTCCTGATCATGTTCCTGGTCGCCCAGATGGTGCCGGTCGAGGCCCTCACCATCCCGCTGTTCTTCCTCATGCGGGACGCCGGCCAGCTCAACACCCTCGGCTCGCTGATCCTCCCGCACATCGCCTTCTCGCTGCCGTTCGCGATCTGGATGCTGCGCGGCTTCGTCAAGGCGGTCCCCGAGGCCCTGGAGGAGCAGGCCCAGATCGACGGAGCGAGCCGCACCCGGTTCCTGTGGCAGATCCTCTTCCCGCTGGTCTTCCCCGGCCTCGTCGCCACCAGCGTCTTCTCGTTCATCTCCACCTGGAACGACTTCCTCTTCGCGAAGTCGTTCATCATCAGCGACACCTCGCAGTCGACCCTGCCCATGGCCCTGCTCGTCTTCTTCAAGCCCGACGAGAACGACTGGGGAGGCATCATGGCCGGCTCGACCGTGATGACCGTCCCGGTGCTCGTCTTCTTCGTACTCGTACAGCGCCGCCTGGTCTCGGGACTGGGCGGGGCGGTGAAGGACTGACGCGATGACCACCGACGCGACGACCACCGACCCGTACCCCGGCACGGACCTGATCCCGGCGCCGCTCCTCCAGGAGGTGCGCGGGGACTCCCCGGGCCGCGTCCCGCTCGACGAGCGGACCACCCTCGACGCCGGACCCGGCACCGAGTCCACCGCCCGCTGGCTCCGCACCGTCCTCGGCGCCGCCACCGGACTGCCGTTCGCCGACGGTCCCGGCCCGCACGCGGTCCGGCTGCGCGTCAGCGAGGACGTGGAGCGGGAGCACGGCCCCGAGGGCTACCGCCTCACCACGGAGAACCCCGACGCCGCCGTCGTCATCGAGGGCGGCGGCCCCGCCGGCGTGTTCTGGGGCGCCCAGAGCCTCCGCCAGCTGCTCGGCCCCGAGGCCTACCGCAGGGCGCCCGTGAGCGGCGGCGCGCGGGACCTCCCGTGCGTCACCGTCGAGGACCGGCCCCGCTTCGGCTGGCGCGGCCTCATGCTCGACGTCTCCCGGCACTTCATGCCCAAGGACGACGTCCTGCGCTACCTCGACCTGCTCGCCGCCCACAAGCTCAACGTCTTCCACTTCCACCTCACCGACGACCAGGGCTGGCGCATCGAGATCAAGCGCCACCCCCGGCTCACCGAGGTCGGCTCCTGGCGGGCCCGCAGCAAGTGGGGCCACCGCGCCTCGCCCCTCTGGAACGACACCCCGCACGGCGGCCACTACACGCAGGACGACATCCGCGAGATCGTCGCGTACGCCGCCGAGCGGCACATCACCGTCGTCCCCGAGATCGACCTCCCCGGCCACTCGCAGGCCGCCATCGCCGCGTACCCCGAGCTCGGCAACACCGACGTCGTCGACACCGCCGCCCTCACCGTCTGGGACACCTGGGGCGTCAACCCCAACGTCCTCGCCCCCACCGAAGCCGTCCTGCGCTTCTACGAGGGCGTCTTCGAGGAGGTCCTCGACCTCTTCCCGGCCACCACGTCACCCTTCGTCCACGTCGGCGGCGACGAGTGCCCCAAGGAGCAGTGGAAGGCCTCCCCGGCCGCCCAGGCCCGCATCAGGGAACTCGGGCTCGCCGACGAGGACGCGCTCCAGTCCTGGTTCATCCGCCACTTCGACCGCTGGCTCGCCGCCCGCGGCCGACGGCTCATCGGCTGGGACGAGATCCTGGAGGGCGGCCTCGCCGACGGCGCCGCCGTGTCGTCCTGGCGGGGCTACGGGGGCGGGATCGCCGCCGCCGAGGCCGGCCACGACGTCGTCATGTGCCCCGAGCAGCACGTGTACCTGGACCACCGTCAGGCGCCCGGCGAGGACGAACCGATGCCCATCGGGTACGTCCGCACCCTGGAGGACGTCTACCGCTTCGAACCGGTCCCGCCGGGCCTCTCGCCGGAGGCCGCCGCCCACATCCTGGGAACCCAGGCCAACGTCTGGACCGAGGTGATGGAGAACCGGTCCCGCGTCGACTACCAGGTCTTCCCGCGCCTCGCCGCCTTCGCCGAGGTCGCCTGGTCGGCGCTGCCCGCGCCGGAGGCGCGCGACTACCCGGCCTTCGCCCGCCGGATGCACACCCACTACGTGCGCCTGGACGCCCTCGGCGTGGACTACCGCCCGCCCGCCGGACCCCACCCCCGGCAGCAGCGCCCAGGGGTCCTGGGACGCCCCCGGGAAGGCACGCCCCCGATCGTGTGAGGGACTCGACATCCCCCTTCACCCAAGAGCGGCGAAACGGAAGTTACCGTCACTCGTCGGGGCGTCCCGGACGGAACAGTCCTTCGCGGGCCCTCGCGCCGGACCGCTCGGAAGATGTGCCAGAGTTGCCACGTCCGGCCTGTGAGCACGTACGGTACGCCCACACGCAGGCGCGACCGCCGGGCACATTCGGGGACCACCGGGACACCGGGAAGGGGCAGCGGGTTGACCACGCACGCACCACAGACGGCGCAGTCCGTGACGCTGCCCGCCTCACTCGACGAGGCCGTGGCAGCGCTCACGGCCATGCCGGCCGCCGTCCCCGTGGCCGGTGGCACCGACCTGATGGCGGCCGTCAACAAGGGGCAGCTCCGCCCCGCCGGACTGGTCGGTCTGAGCCGCATCAACGAGATCCGCGGCTGGCAGTACCAGGACGGACACGCGCTGCTCGGCGCGGGCCTCACCCACGCGCGCATGGGGCGCCCCGACTTCGCCGCCCTCATCCCCGCCCTCGCCGCCGCCTCCCGGGCCGCCGGGCCGCCCCAGATCCGCAACGCGGGCACCCTCGGCGGCAACGTCGTCACCGCCGCGCCCACCGGCGACTCGCTGCCCGTCCTCGCCGCCCTGGAGGCCGACCTGGTCGTCCTCGGGCCGCTCGGCAGCCGTGAGATCCCCGTCTCCCACCTGCTCGCCGGCCGCGACCTGCTCGCCCCCGGCGAACTCGTCGCCTTCGTCCGCGTCCCCCTGCTCCACGCCCCCCAGGTCTTCGTCAAGGCCACCGGCCGGACCGGACCGGCCCGTGCCACCGCCTCCGTCGCCGTCGTCCTCGACCCGGCCCGGCGCGGGGTGCGCTGCGCGGTCGGCGCCGTCGCGCCGATGCCGCTGCGCCCGCTGGAGGCCGAGCGCTGGATCGCCTCGCTCGTCGACTGGGACAACGACCGGGGCCTCGCCCCCGAGGCGCTCGCGGCCTTCGGCGAGTACGTCGCGGCCGCCTGCATCCCGGACCCGCCGGGCGACGAAGTGTTGCCCCCGGCCGTACTGCACCTGCGGCGCACCGTCGCCGCACTCGCCCGACGGGCACTGGGGAGGGCACTCTCGTGAGCAACGAACAGCAGCGTCAGCAGCAGAACTCCGGCGGCTGGGAGCCGATCCCGCAGAGCGAGGGGTACGACGGGGACGCCACCGCGTTCGTCCAGCTGCCGCCCGACTTCATGCTGGACGGCGTCCCCCTGGAGGCGCCCGGCCACGGCTACGTACCGCCGATGATCACCCCGCTGCAGCCGCTCGACCCGGCGGCCGCCGACCCGTCGGCGACGGGCACGTGGAACGTCCACCTGCCGACGCAGGCGGAGCAGACGCAGTACTTCGACGGAACGGAGTACGCGGAGCAGGGCGGGTACGGCGAACAGGCCGGGCAGGGCGGATACGCCGGGCAGGGCGGGTACGCCGACGAGCGGGCCGGATACGCCGCGGGCCAGGCCGGGAACGCGACCGGGCACGCGGCCGGGCACGCGGAATACGCCGAGCACTTCGAGCAGGACCCGCACGCGACGGCCGAGTGGCGCTTCACGGAGATGCCGGAGACGACGGCGCACGCCGCCTCCGGCGCCACGGGCCAGTGGGAGATTCCGGTCGTACCGGACATGTCCGAGGTGGCCGAAGAGGCGGGCTCCGCCGAGGAGTCGGGCGACTTCGCCGCCTCGGCCGTCCGGCCGTACGCGGAGGCCCCGGCGACCCTGCCGGGCGGCGCTCCGGCCCCGTGGGCACTGCAGCGGGAGCCGGCGGCCGAGCCGGTCGCGGAACCGCTCGCGGGGGACACGGCGGACACCGCCGGCGGCGACGCCGGGTCCGGAGCCGGGGAGGAGCGGGGCGCGAGCCCGGCGCACGGGACGGCGGAGCCGGCCGAGGCGGAGGCGCGGGAGCGGGAGGGCGAGCCGGACGGGTCCGACACGCCCCACACGCCCGATCCGTCCCATCCGTCCGACCTGGTCGACCTGGGCGACGCTTCCGACCCGTCCGGTCGGGACACGGAGGCGGGCGCCGCCCCCGAGCCCACCGCGGCCGCACCCGCCGCACCCGCCGCACCCGATGCGAACCTCGCCGCCTCCACCGACAGCGACGAGCACCCCCACACCTCGTACACCCTCCGGGTCAACGGCGCCGACCGGCCCGTCACCGGCTCCTGGATCGGCGAGTCGCTGCTCTACGTGCTGCGCGAGCGCCTCGGCCTCGCCGGGGCGAAGGACGGCTGCTCGCAGGGCGAGTGCGGCGCGTGCAACGTGCAGGTCGACGGCCGGCTCGTCGCCTCCTGCCTGGTCCCCGCGGCGACCGCCGCCGGGAGCGAGGTGCGGACGGTCGAGGGCCTCGCGGTCGACGGGGAGCCCTCGGACGTGCAGCGGGCCATGGCCAAGTGCGGCCCCGTCCAGTGCGGCTTCTGCATCCCCGGCATGTGCATGACCGTGCACGACCTGCTCGAGGGCAACCACGCCCCCACCGAACTCGAGACCCGCCAGGCGCTCGCGGGCAACCTGTGCCGCTGCTCCGGCTACCGGGGCGTCCTCGACGCCGTGAAGGACGTCGTGTCCGAGCGCGAGGCGAGCGCCGCGGCCACCGCGTCCGAGGCCGCCGAAGAGCCCCGGGTCCCGCACCAGATTCCCCACCCGCACGACGGAGGCATGGCGTGAGCGACGCGATCACCGCCGTTCCCACGATCCCGGTCCTGGACACCCCCGGGACCCCGGGCCAGGAGCCGGCCGCGCACGGCCTCGGCACCTCGCTTCCGCAGGCCGAGGCGAGGGCGAAGACCGAGGGCACCTTCCCGTACGCCTCCGACCTGTGGGCCGAGGGGCTGCTCTGGGCCGCGATCCTGCGCTCCCCGCACCCGCACGCGCGCATCGTCTCCGTCGACACGAGCGCCGCCACCGCCATGGCGGGCGTACGGGCCGTGGTGACGGCCGCGGACGTGCCGGGCGCGGCGACGTACGGCCGGCGGGTCGCCGACCGGCCGGTGTTCGCCGCCGACCTGGTCCGGCACCACGGCGAGGCGATCGCCGCCGTCGCCGCCGACCACCCCGACACGGCCCGGCTCGCGGCCGCCGCGATCGCCGTCGAGTACGAGGTGCTCGACCCGGTGACGGACCCGGAGAAGGCGTTCGCCGCCGAGGCGCTGCACCCCGACGGGAACCTGATCCGGCACATCCCGCTGCGCTTCGGCGACCCGGACGTGACGGGCGAGATCGTCGTCGAGGGCCTGTACCGGATCGGACGCCAGGACCCGGCCCCGATCGGCGCGGAGGCCGGCCTTGCCGTACCGCGCCCGGATGGCGGGGTGGAGCTCTACACCGCCTCGACCGACCCGCACACCGACCGGGACCTGGCCGCCGCCTGCTTCGGCCTTCCGCCCGAGCAGGTCAAGCTGGTGGTGACGGGCGTGCCCGGCGCCACGGGCGACCGCGAGGACCCGGGCTTCCAGATCCCGCTGGGCCTGCTCGCGCTGCGGACCGGCTGCCCGGTCAAGCTCACCGCCACGCGCGAGGAGTCCTTCCTCGGCCACGCCCACCGGCACCCCACCCTGCTGCGCTACCGGCACCACGCGGACGCCGAGGGACGCCTGGTGAAGGTGGAGGCGCAGATCCTGCTCGACGCGGGCGCGTACGCCGACTCCTCGTCGGAGTCGCTCGCGGCGGCCGTGGCCTTCGCCTGCGGCCCGTACGTCGTCCCGCACGCCTTCGTCGAGGGCTGGGCCGTCCGTACCAACAACCCGCCGTCCGGCCATGTGCGGGGCGAGGGCGCGATGCAGGTGTGCGCGGCGTACGAGGCGCAGATGGACAAACTCGCGGTGAAGCTGGGCGTGGACCCGGCGGAGCTGCGCATGCGGAACGTGATGTCGACCGGCGACATCCTGCCGACGGGCCAGACGGTGACCTGCCCGGCCCCGGTGGCCGAACTCCTCTCCGCCGTACGCGACTTCCCGCTCCCCCCGCTCCCCAAGGACACCCCGGAGGGCGAGTGGCTGCTGCCCGGCGGCCCCGAGGGCGCGGGCGAACCGGGCGCGGTGCGACGGGGCGTGGGCTACGCGCTGGGCATGGTGCACATGCTGGGCGCCGAGGGCGCGGACGAGGTGTCGACGGCGACCGTGCGGGTCCAGGACGGGGTGGCGACGGTCATCTGCGCGGCCGTGGACACCGGTTCGGGCTTCTCGACGCTCGCCCGCCAGATCGTGCAGGACACGCTCGGCATCGACGAGGTCCACATGGCCCCGGTCGACACCGACCAGCCGCCGGCGGGACCCGCGGCCCACGGCCGCCACACCTGGGTCTCCGGCGGGGCGGTGGAGCGGGCCGCGAAGATGGTCCGTACGCAGCTTCTCCAGCCGCTGGCCCACCAGTTCGGCATGTCGACGGAGCTCCTCCAGATCACCGACGGCAAGATCACCTCGTACGACGGGGTGCTGTCGACGACCGTCACGGAGGCGATGGACGGCAAGGAACTCTGGGCCACCGCCCAGTGCCGCCCGCACCCGACGGAGCCGCTGGACGAGGCGGGCCAGGGCGACGCGTTCGTCGGCCTCGCGTTCTGCGCGATCCGCGCGGTGGTCGACGTGGACATCGAACTCGGCGCCGTACGCGTCGTGGAGATGGCCGTCGCCCAGGACGTCGGCCGCGTCCTCAACCCCGCCCAGCTCGCCACCCGCATCGAGGCGGGCGTCACCCAGGGCGTCGGCGCGGCCCTCACGGAGAACCTCCGCACCGCCCGGGGCCTGGTCCGGCACCCCGACTTCACCGGTTACGCACTCCCGACATCCCTGGACGCCCCGGACATTCGCATCGTGAAACTCGTCGAAGAGCGCGACGTCGTCGCGCCGTTCGGTGCGAAGGCGGCGAGCGCGATCCCGGTCGTCACCTCACCTGCCGCAGTGGCCTCAGCGGTACGCGCGGCGACGGGCCGCCCGGTCAACCGCCTCCCGATCCGCCCTCAGGCAGCGGTCGCCGTGCCCAATTCGTAACCCTGTGATGTCCGTTGCTTGTGCAACCCGGAGGTGCGCACTGTCGTCGTTCCTGACTACAGTGGACTTCTGGACTTGGCAGTACGGCGGACGGTTGTTCGACGGGGGAGGAGCGCGGGCATGGAAGCCTACGTGGACGGCGGCGGGTACGGGATGCGCGGCATGAGTACGGAGGCCGTGCTTTACAACACGGAGTCCATGTCGCAGTTCAAGACGAGCATCGACGGTCTGATCGAGATGCTCACCTCCTCGGAGGCCAGCAGGAACAAGATGGAGACCGACGCGCTGGCGCGCGTCAAGTTCGGCGGCGGCGGCGCGGCCTGGGGTGAGGCGACCAGCGTCCACACCTCGTACGAGACCGTCCTCAGGCAGCTGACGGAGCTCTCCGGCCTGCTGCAGGACTGCCTGGAGGGCCTTGGCATCGCGGTCGTCGCGTCCAAGGACGGGTTCCAGCAGATGGACGACGACGTGAAGCGGCAGATGATCGGCATCCACCAGCGGACCGAGGACGCCAAGACGAAGGCGGACCGTGAAGCGGGCCGCACCACCCCGGAGACCGGGGCCGGCCAGACGGCCGGGGGCGACGACGGCTCCCTCCAGTAGGACGGGCGCGGACGGAATGTCGGGGACACGGGGAAGAGGCGAAGAATGAGGCCAGCAGAAGGCGGCGGCGGAGGCGGCGGCACTGACTTCGAATCCATGACGCACCAGCAGATGCTGGCGTGGCTGGACGAGGCCAGTGAAGCCGGTGTCAGGCTCGCGGGCGACCGCCTGAAGGCGGCGTCGGTCGAGCTGGAGCGCATCGCGAAGGAGCTCAAGAGCCGCTCGAGCCGGGTGGACTGGAAGGGCAAGGCGGAGCAGGCGTTCAACGAGTGGGCCGCGGACGTGGTGAGCTCGACCTTCTCGCTCAGCTCCTACAGCGGCCGCGGGGCCGAGGAGATGCACAAGACGGCGCAGGCCATCGCCAGCGCCAAGAGCGCCATGCCGCGCTACACCTCCCACGAGTCGGCCAAGGCGAACCTGGCGGCCGCGCAGAAGTACCGCAACGACCCCGACTCGGCGGACGTCGCCCGTAACGCCCAGAAGGCCATCGCCGCCAGCGAGGACCTCAAGGCCATCGAGGCCAAGGAACTGGCGACCAAGCAGGCGGCGGCCGACGAGATGCGGAAGCTCTCGTCCGCGTACCACTGGTCGGGCTTCCACATGACCAGCGTTGCGCCGCCGACGTTTCCGCCGCCGCCGGGGGACTTCGTGCCGCCGGACACCAGCCGTGGTCGGCAGGGCGGGACCGAGCGCGCCCAGTACCCGCCGAGCAACAGCCGCACCACAGGTCCGGACACGAACACGAGTACGGGCACGCGCACCTCCATCCCGCAGCCGGACACCCGGACCACGCCCGAGACGCAGACCACGCCTCCGTCCCAGGACAAGACCGGGCCGACGCAGATCATCCGCCCCGAAGTCCGACCCGAGGTCCCCGTGGACCTCGGCATCGACAGCGTCGACACCAAGACGCCGCCGACCACGCCGACGGGACCCACGACGCAGACCCCGGGCACGCCGCCGCCGATCACCAAGCCGGACGGCAGCGCGCCTCCGTTCGTGACGACGACCGGGATGCCCCCGCTCCCGTCCAAGGGCGGCCCCGGAACGCTGCCTCCCACCGGTCCCGTCACCGGCGGCGCGCGCAACCCGCTGAACACCACAGGACCGCGCGGCCTGCCGACCGGTCCCGGCCCGCTGGGCGGTCCCCGCGAGGGCATCAGCGGCGGCAAGGCGGTGCCCCACACGAACGGGCGTCCCCAGACCGGACTCCCGCGCAGCACCGTCATCGGCACCGAGCCGGGCCGCAACGGCTCGGGCATGGGCCGCGCGCCCATGGGCGGCGGCATGGGCGGCCCGATGGGCGGCGGCATGGGCACCGGACAGCACGGCATCACCGGCGGACGCCGTCTCGCCGGCGAGACCGGCGGAGTCGTCGGCGGCAAGGCGCAGCGCGCCAGCGCCACCGGCGGCAGCGCGCGGCCCTTCACGCCCGGCGGCTCCGGCCTCGTGCGCGGAGGCTCCACGCAGCGGCCCGGTGAGCGCGAGGAGACGAACGGAGAGCGTCCCGACTACCTGGTCGAGGACGAGGAGACCTGGCAGCAGGGGCGCCGCGTGGCGCCGCCCGTCATCGACTGATCAGCGCGAGGAAGCAGATGCGTACCAGCAGTATTCGTCGGAGCCGTGCCCGAGCCACCGCCTCGGCCGCCTTGGGGATGCTGCTGGTGGGCATCGCTTCCGTTCCCGCTCACGCGGCGGGCGTCCGGGACCAGCAGTGGCACCTCGACACCATGGGTGCTGAGAAGATCTGGCAGCTCAGCACCGGCAAAGGCATCACGGTCGCAGTGATCGACAGCGGCGTGGAGGACACCCACCCCGACCTCCAGGGCCAGGTCATTGATGGAAAGGACCTGGCGCCCGGGGCAGGGGGAGACGAGCACACGGACGTCGAGGGCCACGGCACGAGCATGGCGGGGGTCATCGCCGGCACGGGCAAGGCCAACGGAGGGGCGGGAGCGTTCGGCCTCGCCCCCGGGGTGAAGATCCTCCCCGTCCGGCTTCCGGCCCCGGATCAGAACGGCAGCGCGGCAGACGCCGACGCACAGTTCAACAAGCTGGCCCCTGAGGCCATCCGGTTCGCGGCAGACTCCGGTGCCAAGGTCATCAACATCTCGCAGGGTGCCAAGGCGGGCTCGCAAGAGCTCACGAACGCGGTGAAGTACGCCCTCGACAAGGGGGCTCTCGTCTTCGCCTCCGTCGGCAACACCGGTGACAAGGGCAACGCAGCGGAGTACCCGGGTGCCACTCCCGGCGTCGTCGGCGTGGGCGCGGTCGATCAGAAGCTCACCCGGATCCCGATGTCGCAGTTCGGGCTGCAGGTCGACATCGTGGCCCCGGGCAAGGACATCGTCGCCGCCTGCGACGAGGGCGGCGTCTGCAAGTCCTCCGGTACCAGTGACGCCACCGCCCTCGCCTCCGCCTCCGCCGCGCTCATCTGGTCGAAGCACCCCGACTGGACCAACAACCAGGTCCTGAAGGTCATGCTCAACACCATCGCCGCGCCGACCGAGGGCGACAAGCGCAACGACTACATCGGCTATGGCGCCATCCGTCCGCTCCGGGCGCTGAAGACGCCCGGCGATCCGGGTCCGGCCGGCGTCCGGCCCATCGACGACCTCGACGCCACCGCGTCGGAGCCGCCCTCGGCCGACCCGTCGGCAGGCGCCTCCTCGGCCGCGCCCTCCGCGCCCTCCGCGTCCTCCGACGCGCCCGCGCCGGCCGCGACCCAGGCCGCAGGCGAGGACGGCGGCAACACCGGCCTGTGGATCGGCCTCGGGATCGGCGCGGTCGTGCTGATCGGTGCCGCGATCGCCGTACCCGTACTCCGTTCGCGGCGGGGCTGAGCCCGCCCCACCGCCGGACGTCCGTAACTCACTCATGGGGAAGTGCATGTCTTTCGACGAGGAGTGGAGCCAAGTCCGCGGCGAGACCGCTGCGATGAGGCTCAACGGTGTGCCCGCCGAAGGTGGCGGTGGTGGTGGTCCCAGTGACTACAAGGTGACCTCCGCCGACCTCAAGGCCATCGGCAACGAGGCCCAGGAGCTCTTCCACTGGTTCGAGCGGGACGCCTTCCACGCGGGCGCCCAGACGGACGCGGCGGCCAAGAGCCTCGACGGCGACGGGTTCCAGACCGGATCGGCCATGTGGACCATGTGGGACATGTGGCGGGACCAGGCCGAGACCCTCATCAGTGCTTGTGCGCACATCCACAACCACCTTGAGGACACGGTCACCAGCCACGCCAACCACGAAGAAGTGCTGATCACGAACTTCTCCATGTCCACGATCGACGAGCACTTCAAGTAGGCCGACGGAACGGCACGCACGGCACGGCGCGGTACCGAAACGGCTGACGAGGGACGTTAGATGCTGAAGTTCGACCAGGTTCTCCACGCTCGGCTCGGAAGCCTCCAGGAGGCCTCCTCTGTCTGGTCGGAGGCGGTGTCCAAGCTGGAGAAGAGCAAGGACAAGGCCGAGACCGGCCTCAAGGGCAAGGCGGAGAAGGCCGATTGGAAGGGCGAGAACGCCGGGGTGACCCAGGCGTTCGTCAGGAAGACCGCCAAGGAGTTCGGTGACGCCCTCATCGGGGCGACCAGCATCCGCAACATCCTGCGGGACGCCCACACCGAGTTCCAGGCGGCGAAGAGCGAGCTGGAGAAGCTGGTCGCGGAGGCGCCGGGCAAGGGGATGAGGATCGATCAGGACGGCGTGGTGAGCCATCTGATCCGCCCCGACAGCCGGTCCAAGAACTACGACGGCCCGAAGCCCGAGGCTGCCGACTTCGAGGCGATGAACGCGGCGATCAAGGCCGCGATCGCCCGGGCCAACGATGCCGACGACGTGGCATCGCGCGCGCTGCGCGGCCTCGTCGGCACGGACAAGAACAACTTCTCCGGCACGGGTTACGACTCGCTCGCCGCCGCCTCGAAGGCGCAGGACGCCGAGGACGCGCACGCCGCCTACGAGCTGTACAAGAAGGGCGACGAGGCCACCCCGGCGGAGATCGACCGGCTCAACGCCCTCTTCAAGGCCAACCAGAAGGACCCGTACTTCGCGGAGAAGTTCGCCCTGGAGGTCGGGCCGAAGGGCAGCATGGAGTACTGGGCCGACATGGGCGATCCGAGCGACGGCTCGCGCCTCGGTGTCGACCACCGGGACAAGCTGAAGGAGCTCCAGACGAACTGGAGCATGACGCTCGCCACCGCCACCCATTCCACCAGCCCTGAGATGGAGCAGTGGAAGGCCGACGTCATCAAGGCCGGCGGCGAGCCCATCCAGACGCGCGGCACCAGCCCGTACGGCTTCCAGGTCATGAGCAACCTGATGCGGGTCGGCGACTACGACGACAAGTTCCTCAAGGACTACGGCAACGGGCTCGTCGTCACCGAGCGGAAGATGACGCACGACGGCCGGCTGCCCGCCGACCGCGCCTGGCACGCCATGGGCGGCATGCCGAGCCACTTGAACTGGCAGGGCGGCGACCTCGGCAACGACCCCATGATCGGCTTCATGGAGGGGCTCGGGCACAACCCGAAGGCGTCGACGGACTTCTTCAACAGCAGCATCGACCTCACGCCCGAGAACGCCAAGGACGACAAGAAGATCGACCCGTTCGACTACTTCACCAAGGACCGCGAGTGGCCCGAGGAGCTCAACGACAAGGGTGATCGGGTCAAGGAGCCCGGCTACAACGCGCTCGGCCACGCTCTGGAGTCCGCGACGACCGGCCATCCGTACGACGCCGAGACCGAGGGTCTCAAGGACGTACGGAACAAGGACAACGCGGAGGTCATGCAGAAGGTCGTCGAGCGGTACGGCAGCGACCCGAAGTTCATGCACCAGCAGCCGGGCATCGACGACAGCCTGGGCAAGATGGGCGCCGCCTACATCGACGAGTTCAACCGCTCCCTGGAGCAGGAGAACGAGACGTCGACGGATCCCATGCCGAACTCGCCGTTCGGCGCGCGGCCCAACGAGAAGGGCGAGCCCCGGTTCGGCGCGGAGTTCGAGGACAGCCTGCTGTTCAACCGGGGCGACGCGGTCAGCTTCCTCGGCACGGTCAGCCAGAGCGAGACCGGTCACGCAACGCTGTCGGCCGCCCAGACGGTCTACACGACGAGCGTCATGGACGAGGTCGCCCCCAAGCCCGGCTCAGGGCCGGCGCGTGAACTGGACCTCACCGACGCCAAGACGACCCTGCGGATCGGCGCGGAGACCCACGCGATCTTCGACCAGTCGAGGATGGGGCAGATCGATCAGCAGTACACGATCGATTCCGAGGAGCACAAGAAGGCCGTCGAGCGTACGACGGAATGGGTCAAGTTCGGAGTCGGCGCGGCAGCGGCGGGAGGCGTCGTCGCACTGACAGGTGGCGCTGCCGGTGTACTGGTTCCGCTGGCCGCGGAGACCGTCGGCGGCGCCGTCACGACCCTGATCGGCATGGAGGCCGACGACATCGCGGAGAAGTACTCGGAGGACGAGCTTCTGAAGAAGAAGTCCGACGACCTCAAGGACGAGGCACTGGCATCGGGCAAGAGTAACGCGCTCATGCCGGGCCAGGCGTACGCGAGGGCTCCCGGCTGGAGCGAGGACGACAGCAACATCCTCGAGGAGGAGCTGACCAAGTACGTGAAGGACAGCAGGGGCCATGTCAGGGACGACTCCCTGCCCGACCCGTACAACGAGAAGAAGGACGGAAAGGTCCGATGACGGCGATCCGCGCACGGGGTGTCTGGGCAGGGCTGGTGTTGCTCGCCCTGTCCGCGACGTCCTGTTCCTCCGGGGGCGACGACGTCGCGAAGGGGCAGCCTGCCTCGGAGGTCTGTGGTGGGTTTGCCGGGGAGCCTGCCGCGGCCTCCGCGCTGGAGGCCATCGCCGGTAAGGGCGCGTCGCTCACCAGCGACGGGTCCGAGCCGGAGCGGGTCCTGACCGATCTGCGGCAGGCCGCTCGGACGCCCCAGCCCGGCAAGAAGCGGATGAAGGGCATCCCGTTCTGCACGCTGGAGACGGCCGGGGACGAGAAGAACGTCCTGGGCATCACCTTCCGTGAGGCCCTCGCCGTCCCCACGGGCGACTCCGTGAAGGAGTTCGCGACGTTCTACTCGACCGGTCGACGGGCCACTTCCTCGGACCTCCACGCCTCGATCTACTTCACCTGCCAGATGCCGGCACCGGCCCACGCCATCGTCCTCGACGTCGAGCTGGAGCGCGCCGACGAGAACGAGGCCGATCACCCGGGCATCAGGGACGAGCAGATCACCCTCGCCAACACGGCGGCCCGGAAGGTGGCCGCCGAGCTGGGGTGTGCGGGCACGGAGCTGGTGGAGGGCGTACCGGCGGCCGCGCGGTGACGAGCCGGCCTACACCCCGAGCACCGGAAGCGCTCCGATCCGGCCGCCCCGGGCGATGAAGACGCGGTTGCCGTCGCTTGCCAGCTGGTAGGTGCCCTGGCGCTTCATCTCGATGACGAAGAGGCGCGCCCTGGTGACCTTGTGGACGACCTGGATGTGGCTGTTGTCCGGGGCGTGGAGCCAGACCGTCGCGCCCTCGACCGCCGGCGGGTTGACGGTGCCGGGGCCCGTTCCGTCCATGACCTCGTACCAGTCGGAGACGGGGAAGCGGACGTCCGGCATGGTGGAGTACCGGTAGGCGTTGTACCGGTTCATCGCGAAGACGAGTTCGTCGGTGGCGGTCGGGGTGCCCCAGACGCCCGCGGTGCCGCCGGCCTCCTCCTCCCACAGGAAGTCGCCGCGGTCGAGCCGGCGGGCCGTCAGCTTGCGGCCGCCGAAGTAGGCGGTGTTGTTGGTGCCGAGTGCCGGGGCCTGGCCGTCGGTGCCCTGGTCCTTGATCTCCCAGTCCGTCTCGCCCGTCGCCGTGTACAGGGCGGCGCAATGGCCGTCCCTGCCGTGGATCACCAGCCGCTTCCTTCCCACGGCCGCCTTCGCGGGGCCGTTCTGGGAGCGCGGGGACGTCATCGGGCGCGTCCAGGTGGTGGCCAGGGTCCAGGCGTCGACGGCCCGTAGTTCGTTGTCCTTCGTCACCAGGTAGACGTGCGTGTCGTCCGCGGCGAGGACGTCGTCGACGTCGGACTGCGTCTGCCAGACGGGCGCGCCGGTGGAGGCGACGAAGGCGCTCAGGACGCCGTTCTTGTCGACACCGACGACGAGCCGGTCGGCGACGGAGACGAAACCGGCGTCCGCGTCGATGTCCTTGGCACGCCAGCGTTCCCTGCCGTTCGTGACGGACAGGGCGAGGAGGCCGCCCGTCTTCGCCTGCACGATCACCACATCCCGTACCGGCAGCGGCAGTTCGCCCTCGGCCGCCATCACGTCGAGCGGTCCCCACAGTGCCTTCGGGGACTCGCCCGGCTTCATGTCGATGGCCGAGACGAACGCGGCCTCGGGGGTCGCCGCGGCGGGCGGCACGTCGGCCGTGGGCGACTTCTCCTCGCCGCGGTTCAGCCACCACGCGCCCGCCCCGCCACCGGCGCCCAGGACCGCCACTCCCACGGCGGCGCCGGTGAGGAAGCGGCGCCGGGACGGCGAGCCGGAGGCGACGACGGTGTCGGCCGGCGCGGCCAGCCGCTTCGTGGCCGTCTCGCGCCGCTTGATGTCGTCGGCGAGCGGACCCTTGCGCCAGGCGCGGCCCGCGCCCTTCGGCGGGGCGAAGGCCTCCGCGACCTGCGGGGGCAGCGGACGGTGCGCCGGGTCCTTCGCCAGGCAAGGGCCGATCAGCTCCTGGAGCTCCGGCGGCACCAGGCTCAGGTCCGGGGTGCCGTGCACGACCTCGTACTGGACGGCCGGCACATGGGCGCCGTCGAAGGTGCGCCGGCCGCTCGCCGCGTACGCGAGGACCGCGCCGAGCGAGAAGACGTCCGACGCCGGACCGACCCGCCGGCCCAGGACCTGCTCGGGAGCCCCGTATCCCGGCGTGACGGGGATCTGGCCCGTCGTCGTCAGGGTGAGGCCGTGCTCGGGGCGGGCGATGCCGAAGTCGATGATGCGCGGGCCGGTGGAGGTGAGCACGATGTTCGCGGGCTTGAGGTCGCGGTGGACCAGACCGGCCGCGTGGATGTCGTGCAGCGTGCGGGCGAGCTGGGCCGCGAGCGCGCGGACCGCCGGCACGTCCATCGGTCCGTACGCCCGCACCGCCTCGTCGAGCGTCGGCCCGGCGAGGAACTCGGCGGCGATCCAGGGCCGTCCGCCCTCGGTCTGCGCCCCGAGGACCCGGGCCACTCCCTTGCTGGTGACGGCCCGCGCCATGTCGGCCTCGCGGACGAAGCGCTGGGCGAGGTGCTGGTCGTGGGCGAGTTCGGGCCGCAGCACCTTGACGGCCGCCGGAGCGCCGTCGCCGTCCCGGCCGACGTACACCTTGCCCATGCCGCCCTCGCCGAGGACGCCGAGCAGGCGGTACGGGCCGAGCCGGAGCGGATCGCCGGTGGCGAGGGGCAGCGTGGTCACGAGGGTCTCCGGGGAAGGGAGTGAGGGAAGGATGGTCTGGGCCGGCCGGCCGGTGCACAGCGGCAGGGGCGGCCACGCGTGGGTACGGAAGCCGAGGGAAGGGAGCGCGTGTCAGGCGAACGGGACGGCCATCACGGACGTCTCTCCCGCCCCGATGATCCGGGTCCGCTCCTTGTCGACGACGTACCGGGTGGCATCCGTGGGGAACACCCAGGCCGAGCTGTGGAGCTGCAGGTCCACTGCGCTCAGTCCGCCGCGTACGGGGGCGTACACGTGCTTGTCGCCGACCACGGGGACGGAGAAGTACTCGGGGGTCAGGGCGCGGTCCGAGGCTCTCTCCGTCCAGATCATGACGCCCTTCTCGGCCGAGAGGACCACGAGGCCGGGAGCGTCCCGCCGCTCCTGCGCGTAGACGACGTCGCGTGCGACGGCGGGCAGACCGAAGTAGGTGGAACCGGATCCGTGCTGCCAGGCGGTCTTGCCGTCGGTGAGGCGCAGGGCCCGGAGGCGGTCCCCGCCGATGTACACGTGCCGCTCGTCGATGGCCAGCTGGCCGGGCTTGTAGCGCTCGGAGTCCTGCAGGGCGATGCGGCGCTCCCAGAGCTGCCGGCCGTTGCGCAGGTCCCGTGCCTGGACGACGAAGTACTCCCGGTCGCCGCTGTTCTTCCCGAGGATCAGCCGGTCGCCGACGACCTGCGAGAGCCAGGGGCGGACGCCGTCCCACTCGTACGGCAGGCGCCAGGCCTCCTTTCCGGTAAGCAGGTTGACGGCGAGCAGATGCCAGCCCCGCTGGTTCGCGTCCGGGTCGGTCTCCTTCTTGCCGAGGCGGGAGGCGGCGAAGAGCGTGCCGCCGGACACGGTGAGGAGTTCGGTGCCCGAGTTCGTGCCGTCGAAGCCCTTGAGGACGATCTGCCGGGCCGCGTCCTTGCCGGTGCGCGGGTCGAGCGTACGGATGCGCAGCTCGCCCGGCCCTTCGTAGGAGCCGGCCGACGCGTAGAAGTGCGTGCCGTCGCTGCAGACCTGGCGCGGATCCAGGGACTCGGTCCAGAGGTCGCGCCCGTCCTTCGGGTCCACGACCCGGAACGAGACCGTCTCCGCGAAACCGACGACGTCTCCGGCGAGCAGCGGGACGATCGCCTCGTCGCGGTCGAGGGACTGCCCCTGCCACAGGGCCTTCGGCGACCCGTCGGCCGCCGTCGCGGCCGGGATGGCGGTGGGGCCCGTGGGGGTGGGGGTGGTGTTCGTGGCCTGCGGCGTGTCCCGTGATCCGAGCCAGGCCCACACCCCGCCCCCCGCCCCCGCCACGCCCAGCAGCGCCGCGCCGCCCACCGAGAACAGCCGGCGGCGGGAGACCGGTGTGCCGGGGACGGTCTCCGGCGTCGCCGAGCCCGCCGGGGCCGGCAGGCGGTGGGGGGCGTGGAGCCAGACGTCCGTGGCCCGGCGGGCGATGTCGGTGAGGAGCAGGGGCGGCAGGTGGTCGGCGAACTCGCCGTGCCCGTCGTGGAACCGGTCGATCAGCATGCCCGTGGTGGGGCGGGCCGACGGGTCCTTCGACAGACAGGCCGTCAGGAGCGGGAGCAGTGCCTCCGGTACGCCGGTGAGGTCGGGGTCCGCGTAACGGACGCGGTACAGGAGGTCGGCGGCGGAGCCCGTACCGAAGGGGCCGTGGCCGGTCGCGGCGAAGACCAGGACGCCCGCGAGCGCGAACACGTCGCCGGCGGGCGGGTGTTCCTGCCCGCTCGCCTGCTCGGGCGACATGAACGCGGGCGTGCCGGCCGCCGCGCCCGTCCGGGTCAGATGCTCGTCGCCGGCCGCCCGCGCGATGCCGAAGTCGATGATCTTCGGGCCGTACGCGGTGACGAGGACGTTCGAGGGCTTGAGGTCCCGGTGCACCACGTCCGAGGAGTGCAGCTGCGCCAGCGCCCCGGCGAGCGCCGCGCCGAGGGCGCGGACCGTCGGCTCGGGGAGCGGGCCGCCGAGCGCCACCGCGTCGTCGAGCGGCGGGCCGAGGACGTACTCGGTGGCCAGCCACGGCGTCTCGGCCAGCGGGTCCGCGTCGACGACGGCCGCGCCGTGGCGCGCGCCGATGATCCGCGCCGCGTCCGTCTCCAGCCGGAAACGGGCCCGGAACGCCGGGTCGGTGGCGAGCCGCGCGTGCACGGTCTTCAGGGCGACGGTACGACCGCCGGGGGTGCGCGCCAGATAGACCGTGCCCATGCCGCCGGAACCGAGGCGGGCGATGAGCCGGTACGTGGCGACCGCGGCCGGGTCGTCGTGGGTCAGGGGCGACAGCATGGATGAGGTCCGTCAGGTCCGAGGGAGGGCGGGGAGGGGAGGGAAGGGGCGCGCTCGCGCTTCAGGCCCTTGCCGCTTCAGGGAGTTCGGCGGCGAGGAGTTCCGAGGACTGGCGGGCGAGCGCCGCCACCACCCGGCCCGGCAGCCAGCCCGGGGCGAGGAGCGAGCCGGCCGAGTTCAGGACCGTCCCGTGCGTCGTCGGCGGGGCGAGCGCGGTCATCAGGGCGGCCGCCGTCGGCCGGTCGGCCGGGTCACGGGCCAGGCAGGACGCGATCACCGGGCGCAGGGCGGGCGGGAGTTCGTCCCGCTCGGGCACGGTGTGACCGGTGGCGGCGTACGCGAGGACCGCGCCGAGCGCGAAGACGTCGCCGGGCGGGCGCGGGCGGCCTCCCGACGCCTGCTCGGGGGCGAGTGCTCCCGGGTCGACACCGGGCAGGCCGGTGCGCGGCTCGCCGTCGGCCGAGGCGGCCCGTACCGCGCCGAAGCAGCTCAGCCGGGGCCCGTCCGCCGTGAGCAGGACGGCGGCGGGGGACACCCCGGCGTGGGTGACGCCCTGGCCGTGCGCGGCGGCCAGCGCCTCGGCCAGGGTGGCGCCGACGGCGCGGACGGTGGTCTCGGGCAGCGGGCCGCCGTGGACGGCGAGCGCCACGGGCAGCGGGAGGGCCGGCAGGTACGGGCTCGCGTACCAGGGGGCTTCGCCGGGGGCGGCCACGTCCGTCACCGGGGCGACCCAGGGGCCGAGGAGCCGGCGGGCGGCGTCGGCCTCCACGGCGAACCGGGCGGGATCGGTGCCGGGCAGCGGGGCGCTGAGCAGCACGGTGTGCTCGCCGTCCTCGGTACGGGCCACGAACCGGCGGCACGGCAGGGCGGTCCGGGGCGGATCGAGGCGGGTGATCAGCCGGTAGGGGCCGATCCGCCGCGCGGATTCCTGGCGCGCGGATTCCTGGCGCGCCGATTCCCGCGGCACGGATTCGTGCCGTGCGGATTCGTGTGGTGCGCGCGACTGTTCCACCGTTCGTGCCCCCCGTCATTCGTGCGCCCGTGGTGACGGGCGGGGACGAGCCTATCGAGGCGTGGAGGGGAGGTTGAGGCGAGGGGGCGTGCGGGGGAGCTGCGACGGGCGGTGGACGTGGAGGGCGGGGGTCCGGGAAGTCCGGGCTGTCCTGGTTGCGAACGTGAAGCGGTGACGCGGGCGTTGCGAAGATCCCGCCCTCGCGGGTGATTCCCGCCGAGCAGTGCTCCGACGCGGAAGCGGAGGATGGCGATCGGCGTGTTTCCGCAGGCGCCGAACTTGCTGGGGCGAATCAGGAACGGTCACTGTCACGGGTGTCCGGCGCCGCCGGGTGGTCGAGGCGCTCGGCCGGTCGGGCCGCCTCCCCGGCTCTCAGTCCTCCGCCGTCTCGGCCGTCTCCGTCGTCGGCGGGGCGAGCTGGGACAGGAGCAGGACCGTCGCGCGGGTGATCAGGGCCGCGAGCAGGATCGTGCCCAGGCCCTCGATCCGGAGGTATCCGATCTGCGGGCCCAGCCAGGACAGCAGCCACCAGATGAGCGCGTCCTGGACGAAGCCGGCCAGGCCGAAGGCGGCCAGCGGGGCGAGGGGGACGCGGCCCGAGGGGCCGATGTAGATCACCTGGGTGAGGACCGCCATCACCAGGGTGGCGGTGAGGACGGACAGGATGACGTCGGGCGTCTCCGCGCCCAGCGTGATGCCGGGCAGCAGGCCTCCGGCGAGGGAGACGCCGACGAGGACGCCCAGCTTGCGTCTGCCTTGATCGCTCATGCGCGGACTGTGGCACAGGCGGGTGGGGCTTGTGAAGATCCCGTAAAGAAGATCATTGGAGACCGTGATCGGATTCGAACCGACGTAACCGGCTTTGCAGGCCGGCCCCTCAACCACTCGGGCACACGGTCGTGCGGTGCAACGAGTACGACCGTAGGCGGGGGCCGGGAGGGGCTCAAGGGGTTCCGGGGTCGTGCCATGCGACTGCAATGGCGCCGCCATGCGGCGTTCACAGTCGGACGCCTGCCGCGCGCCCGTGGCGTCCCGTGGTGCCCGCCGGTGGTGCCGCCCGTGGCGTCCCGTGGTGCCCGCCGGTGGTGTCCCGTGGCGCCCGCCGGTGGTGCCGCCCGTGGCGCGGTCCTCAGGGCGTCCGGCGTGCCCTCGCGGTACGTCCGTCGTACGACCAAGGGCCGAGTCGTTCCGGGACTCCCGACAGGGGTCATTTGCCTGTTCGCCTCTTACTCTGGGGGAATGAGCGCCCTCGAACCCCGCGACGCCGAGGCGGACACAGACATAGCCGCCGACGTCGACCGGAGACCCGGACCCCTTGCCCCGCACGACGTCAGCACCGTCAGCACCGTCACGGCCGTGACCCCCGGCAGCACCGTCGACAGTGCCGACACCGTCGTCACCAAGGGGTCCGTCCTCGATCCGGCCCACCGGGCGCTCAGTATCGGCATGGTCTCCGTCGTCCTGCTCATCGCCTTCGAGGCGACCGCCGTCGGCACGGCCATGCCCGTGGCCGCCCGCGAGCTGAACGGCATCCCCCTCTACGCCTTCGCCTTCTCGGCCTACTTCACCACCAGCCTCTTCGCCATGGTCCTGGCCGGGCAGTGGTCCGACCGCCTCGGGCCGCTCGCCCCGCTCACGGCGGGCATCAGCGCCTTCGCCGCCGGACTGCTGCTCTCCGGGACCGCCGGCGCCATGTGGCTGTTCATCCTCGGGCGGGCCGTCCAGGGCCTCGGCGGCGGGCTCGTGATCGTCGCGTTGTACGTGGTCGTCGGCCGCGCCTACGCCGAGCACCTCAGACCCGCGATCATGGCCGCGTTCGCCGCGAGCTGGGTCGTCCCCTCCGTCGTCGGGCCGCTCGCGGCCGGAACGATCACCGAGCACCTCGGCTGGCGCTGGGTCTTCGTCGGCATCCCCGCCCTCGTCGTCTTCCCGCTGGCCCTCGCGCTCCCCGCGATCCGCCGCACCGCATCGGGGCCCGCCGACCCGGCCGCGCCCGTCGCGCCCTGGGACCGGCGCCGGATCCGGCTCGCGCTCGGCATCTCGGCGGGTGCGGCGCTCCTCCAGTACGCCGGCCAGGAGCTGCGCTGGCTCTCCCTGCTGCCCGCGGCGGCCGGCATCGCGTTCCTCGTGCCCGCGGTCCGCGGGCTCCTTCCGCACGGCACCTACCGGGCGGCCCGCGGTCTGCCGTCCGTCGTCCTGCTCCGCGGCATCGCCGCGGGCGCCTTCATCGCGGCCGAGTCCTTCGTGCCGCTGATGCTGGTCACCCAGCGGGGCCTGAGCCCCACCCTGGCCGGGCTCTCGCTCGCGGCGGGCGGCCTCACCTGGGCCCTCGGCTCCTGGATCCAGGCCCGGCCGTGGACGGAGCCGTACCGGGAGCGGCTCGTCGTCCTCGGCATGGTCCTGGTCGCGATCGCCATCGCGACGGCGCCGAGCGTGCTGATCACGGCCGTGCCGGTGTGGGTGGTCGCGGCGGCCTGGGGGCTCGGCTGCCTCGGCATGGGGGCTGTGATCGCCTCGACGAGCGTGCTGCTCATGAAGCTCTCCGCGCCCGAGGAGGTGGGCGCCAACTCCGCCGCCCTCCAGATCTCCGACGGCCTCTCCAACGTCCTGCTGCTCGCCGCGGGCGGCGCGGCCTTCGCGGCGCTCGGCGGCGGTGCGGTCGGCCACGCGGTCACCTCCCACGCCTCCACCGGCTCCCATCCGGGGGCCTTCGCGGCGGTCTTCCTGCCGATGGCGGGGGTCGCGGCGGTGGGCGCGTGGGTCGCCACGCGACTGAACGGCGCGCAGGCGGCGGGCCGGGGGTAAGGGCAGGCCCGCGGCGGGGGGCCGTCACCCGCGCAGGGGTCGGTGCCCGCGCAGACCGGTGCCTGTGCGGGGACCCGTACTCACGCAGGAGCGGTGCCCGCGCAGACGGGCGCCCGCCCAGGGCCCGGCGCCCGTGCACGGAGCGTCGTGCGGTCGGGGTTCGAAATGCCGTCGCCGGCGGGTCGGCGGTCCCCGTACGCTCGCGCCATGCGTGACATGACCCTTCCCGTCGGCGACCGGTTCGCCGACCTGGCCGACGCTCGGGGTGTCGCCCCGGAGGCGCTGGCCGAGCAGGTGCTCCAGCGGTTCCTGGACGCCGAGGCCGGGCTCGTACGCGAGCACGCCTCGCGTCTCGCCCTGCGCCACGACTCCCTCCTGAGGCGGCTCGGCGCATGAGCACGTCCGCGACCACCCGGTTCCTGACCGTCGCCGAGGTCGAGGAGATCGCCCGGATCGCCTTCACCGGCGACGGACCGCCTGAGTTGCGGGCCCCGGGGCTTCTCGAGTCCGCCGTGCACCGGCCCAGGGCCCGGATGTTCGGCGAGAGCGCCTACACCGACCTCTGGGAGCAGGCCGCCGTCCTGCTCCACGCGCTCGCCGCCAACCACCCCTTCGTCGACGGGAACAAGCGCGCCGCCTGGCTCTCCGCCGCCACGTTCCTCGCCGTGAACGGAGTCGATCTCGAAGAGGCCGACCAGGACCGGGCATATGCGCTGGTCATCGATGTCGCCGCCGGTACCGAGGGGGACATTCCGGGCATTGCGCAGCGGCTCCGGGAGCTGTGAGGACTCTCTCAAGCGGCCTCGCCACGCCCTCGCCGAGGGCGGGGCGAGGTGGCCGCACCGGTAAGGTGGCCCGGTTGTCATATCTGGACGAGCGTCGAACCCGGAGATCGTGACTACTACCACCACCTCCTCCCATCACCTCTCTCCCGCCTTCCCAGGACGGGCCCCGTGGGGTACCGCCGGCAAGCTGCGTGCCTGGCAGCAGGGCGCCATGGAGAGATACATCCAGGAGCAGCCCCGTGACTTCCTCGCGGTCGCCACACCCGGCGCCGGCAAGACCACCTTCGCCCTGACCCTCGCGTCGTGGCTGCTGCACCACCACGTCGTGCAGCAGATCACCGTCGTCGCGCCCACCGAGCACCTGAAGAAGCAGTGGGCCGCCGCCGCCGCGCGGATAGGGATCAAGCTGGACCCGGACTACAGCGCCGGGCCGCTCAGCAAGGAGTACGACGGGGTCGCCATCACCTACGCCGGCGTCGGCGTCCGCCCGATGCTGCACCGCAACCGGTCCGAGCAGCGCAAGACCCTCGTCATCCTCGACGAGATCCACCACGCCGGAGACTCCAAGTCCTGGGGCGAGGCCTGCCTGGAGGCCTTCGAGCCCGCCACGCGGCGCCTCGCGCTGACCGGCACCCCGTTCCGTTCCGACACCAACCCCATCCCCTTCGTCACGTACGAGGAGGGGAACGACGGCATCCGGCGGTCCTCCGCCGACTACACCTACGGCTACGGCAACGCCCTCGGCGACGGCGTCGTCCGGCCCGTCATCTTCCTCTCCTACAGCGGCAACATGCGCTGGCGCACCAAGGCGGGCGACGAGATCGCCGCCCGTCTCGGCGAGCCGATGACGAAGGACGCCGTCTCGCAGGCCTGGCGGACCGCCCTGGACGCGAAGGGCGACTGGATGCCGAACGTCCTGCGCGCCGCCGACCAGCGGCTCACCGAGGTCCGCAAGTCCATCCCCGACGCGGGCGGCCTCGTCATCGCCTCCGACCAGGACTCGGCCCGCTCGTACGCCAAGCTGATCCGCGAGATCACCGGCACCAAGGCCACCGTCGTGCTTTCCGACGACACCGGCGCCTCGAACCGCATCGACGAGTTCAGCGAGAACAACGACCGCTGGATGGTCGCCGTCCGCATGGTGTCCGAGGGCGTCGACGTGCCCCGCCTCGCCGTCGGCGTGTACGCCACGACGATCTCGACCCCCCTCTTCTTCGCCCAGGCCGTCGGCCGTTTCGTGCGTTCGCGCAGACGCGGCGAGACCGCCTCCGTGTTCCTTCCGACGATCCCCAGCCTCCTCGGTTTCGCCAACGAGATGGAGGTCGAGCGCGACCACGTCCTCGACAAGCCGAAGAAGCAGGGCGAGGAGGACCCGTACGCCGAGTCCGAGAAGGAGATGGCGGAGGCGGAGCGCGAGCAGGACGAGGACACCGGCGAGCAGGACATGCTGCCCTTCGAGGCGCTGGAGTCCGACGCCGTCTTCGACCGCGTCCTCTACAACAGCGCCGAGTTCGGCATGCAGGCCCACCCCGGCAGCGCCGAGGAGCAGGACTACCTCGGCATCCCGGGCCTCCTCGAACCCGACCAGGTCCAGCTGCTCCTCCAGAAGCGCCAGGCCCGGCAGATCGCGCACAGCCGCAAGAAGCCGGACGACGAGGCGGATCTGCTCGAACTCCCCGCCGAGCGACGCCCTGTCGTTTCCCACAAGGAGCTCCTCGAGCTGCGCAAGCAGCTCAACACCATGGTCGGCGCGTACGTCCACCGGACCGGCAAGCCCCACGGCGTGATCCACACGGAGCTCCGCCGGGTCTGCGGCGGACCGCCGAGCGCGGAGGCCACCGCCGGCCAGATCCGGGAACGGATCAAGAAGGTGCAGGAGTGGGCCACCCGGATGCGGTGACCCGTTCCCTCCACCGCCCCCGAGCGTGACTGAGGCCCGTACGACGGCGTTCGTACGGGCCTCACTCGTCCCGCGGCGGCGGAACCGGTGAAGGAGCCGCGGCGGGACCGGCGTCGGAGACCGGCCCCCACGGTCGGCCTCCGGGCCCTTCCACGCTACGGGCACGACAAAGCCGATCTTGTCCGCCAAAGTCCCGTGTGCGACCGACGAAGGTCCCGAACCGTCTCTATTCGCTCGTCGGCGCCCGGATTCTGGACGAGGTCTTCCGCTGAGCGGAGCGGGTCGCTACTGTCCCGGCTCAAAAGCAATCGCCCCGTGGCAGCGCCGCCGCGGAGCGCAGCCGGTGTACCCCTTCCTGCCGGCGGCCTCTGACGTGCGTCGCCGACGGGACCGGTGACGCGACCCCCGTGAGAGCCCGCCGCCACTCACTCCGAAGGAGAGGGCGTCGTGACCGCGGAGACCTCCCAGACGCTCGACCGGGGACTCAGAGTCCTCAAACTGCTCGCCGACACCGACCACGGCCTGACCGTCACCGAGTTGTCCAACAAACTCGGTGTCAACCGGACCGTCGTCTACCGTCTGCTCGCCACCCTCGAGCAGCACGCCCTCGTCCGCCGCGACCTCGGCGGGCGCGCCCGCGTCGGCCTCGGCGTGCTCCGGCTCGGCCGCCAGGTCCACCCGCTCGTGCGGGAGGCCGCGCTCCCCGCGCTGCGCTCGCTCGCCGAGGACATCGGGGCGACGGCCCATCTGACGCTGGTCGACGGTGCGGAGGCGCTCGCGGTCGCGGTCGTCGAACCGACCTGGACCGACTACCACGTCGCCTACCGGGCCGGCTTCCGCCACCCGCTCGACCGGGGCGCGGCGGGCCGTGCCATCCTCGCCGCCCGGCAGGGCGGGCTGATCGAACCGGGCTTCACGCTCACCCACGGCGAGCTGGAGGCGGGTGCGAGCGGCGCGGCCGCCCCGCTCGTCGGCGTGACGGGTGTCGAGGGCAGCGTCGGCGTCGTGATGCTCGCGGACGCGGTGCCGGAGCGGGTCGGCCCGCGGGTGGTGGACGCGGCCCGAGAGGTCGCCGACGCGCTGCGCTAGAGCGCGGGCGGGCCGCGCCGGTTGTCGGGCGCCGGCACCGCCCTACGGCGTCGTGCCGACGACGAGCATCCCCAAGGGGGTCTGCTCGTGGTGGACGGATCTGCCCGTTCGCGTCGTGGTGATCAGGCCCGCCGCCCTCAGGGCCGCCGCGTGGGCGGAGGCCGTCGCGTTGCCGATGCCCGTGCGCCGGGCGAGGTCGGTCGTCGTACGGGGTTCCGCGAGGGCCCGGAGCACGGCGGCCCTCGTGCGGCCCAGGGCCGCCGCCAGGCCGCCGTCCTCGCTCCGCGCCCCCCGGGGCTCCGGCGCGGGCGGAAGGCCGCCGCCCGCCGGGTAGGCCAGCACCACCGGGCGGTCCGGCAGGTCCTGCACCAGCGGGCCTCCCCTCCAGTGGAAGGTCGGCAGCAGCACCAGGCCCCGGCCGCCGAGGCGGACCTCACGGGCCGCGCGGGCTTCCCCGGCTTCCGGGCCTTCGGAGGCTCCCCGGGCTTCCCCGGCTCCCCAAGCCTCCAGGTCGTCGCGGGCTTCCGGGGCTTCGAGGGCCGACGGAGCCGACAGGGCGGACGGGGCCGACGGCCACTCCCAGACGCCGTCCCTCAGCCGTGAGCCCGGGGCGACCGCCGCCAGCGCGGCGGCCAGGCCCTGCTCCGCCGCCGTCAGGGCGTAGCGGGTGAACTCCGCCCGGTGCAGGTCCTGGACCAGCGGCCACACCGGCGCGAGGACCGTCTCGTGGGCCGCCCGCTGGGCCCGGTCGAGCGTGTCCCAGCCCGCCGCGTCCCCGCGGTGCAGCGCCCGGACCCAGGGCGGGACGGCGCCCTGTCCCGCGTACACCCGCGCCAGCTCGGACCGTACGAACTCCGGCCGCGCCGAACGGATCAGCGCGAAGCCCTCCTCCCGCGTGCCGCCGAGGACGTCGAGGAAGCGAGGGGCCGCCCCGCCCGGCACCAGCTCCCCGAGCGGTTCGGCCGCGCCCGGCAGGGTCCGCAGCAGCCTGCCCCGCCAGCGGCCGAAGAGCAGCCCCTCGTGCGGGGCGCCCAGCATCAGCAGGGCCGCGTGCAGCTCGGGCACGGGGGAGGGGCGGGGCGCGAACCGCACCCGGCTCATGTCCTCCGCCGTGAAACGGATGTGAAGCACCGCACCGACCCCCGTTCGACGCCAGCCTTTCGGGCAGGGCCGCAATCTTCGCTCCGGCGTCCCGTCCGCTCCCAGGATGACGCCCATGACCATGACACCCGATCACACGCCCGCTGGCCACACGCCCGCCCGCCGTACCGTCGTCGCCGGGGCCCTCGCAGGGGCCGCCGCCCTGCTGCTCGGCACCGGAACCGGCGCCGCCGCGGCCGCGCCCGCCCGCCCCCTCGTCCTCCGGCTGCCCGCCCCCACCGGCCCGCACGCCGTCGGAGCCACTGTCCGGTACCTCGTCGACCCCTCCCGCAACGATCCGTGGGAGCCCGCCGTCGGGGTGCGGGAGCTGATGGTCACCGTGTTCCGGCCGGCCGTCTCCGGCCGGGGCCTCCCGCGCCTGCCGCAGCTCACCCCCGATGCCGCCGAGGCGTTCGCCTTCCTCGCCCCGCGGGTCCGCCCCGCCCTGCCGGGGGCCGGGGTCGACTGGGCGGCCACCCTCACCCACGCCCGCACCGGCGCCCGGCCGCTGCCCGGCCGGCGGCCGGTGCTGGTGTACAGCCCCGGCGGCGGGGACTCCCGGGCGATGGGCAGCTCCCTCGCGATCGACCTGGCCTCGCACGGCTGGACCGTCGTCACCGTCGACCACCCCGGCGACGCCTCAGAGGTGGAGTTCCCCGACGAGCGGCCGGGGCGCGACCGGGTCCGGACCACCGTCCTCCGTCCCGACCTCGACGCCGGGACCTTCCGCACCATGATCGACACGAGGGTCGCCGACCTCCGCTTCGTCCTGGACGCGCTCGGCCTCGACCGGGTCGGGCTCTACGGGCACTCCGCGGGCGGCACCGCCGTCGCGCAGGCGCTCCACGAGGACCCCCGGGTCGCCGCCGCCGTGAACCTGGAGGGTTACCTGGATCAGATGGACGGCGCACTCCTGCCCGTCGCCCGCGAGGGGACGGACCGGCCGCTGCTCCTCGCCGGCACCGACGGCTTCCGCGACGCGCGCCTTGACCGCTCCTGGTCGGCGCTCCTCGGCCACGGCGGACCCGTCGTCCGACGGCAGCTCGCCGACAGCCACCACTGGGTCTTCACCGACTACGCGGCCCTGGTCCCGCAGCTCCGGGCCGCCGGTCTGACGACCGCCGCCGGGCGGGCCGCGATGGTCGGAAGCGTCGACCCCAGGGTCTCGGTGCCCGCCGTGCGGACGCTCGTACGGTCCTTCTTCGCCCGGCACCTGCCGGTGCCCGGGTCCGGGGCGGCGTCCGGGGCCGGGACCGTGCCCCGGGCCGGGCGCGGGTCCGGCTCCGCGCCCACGGCCCGGTGGGCGCGGCCGCCCCAGTAGATTGGGGGCGTGCTCTCCAGTCTCTCCCGTCCCAAGGCGCTCGCGGTCTGCGCGCTGCCCGTCGTCGCGCTCTTCGCCGTCGTCGGGCTAGCGCCGTTGCCCTATGCCATCGCGCAGCCCGGTACGACCGCCGACGTGCTCGGCAAGGACAAGGGGCAGGAGGTCATCACGATCACCGGCGCCCCGGTCCGGCCCTCCGAGGGGCAGCTGCGGATGACGACGATCGTCGCGACCGGGCCGTCCACGGACGTGGACCTCGGGGACGTGACCGACGCCTGGTTCCGTGCGGACCGGGCCGTCCTGCCGCGCGACTCCGTCTACCCCCCGGGGAAGTCCGACGCCGAGGTCGAGAAGCACAACCTCGGTCAGATGAAGGAGTCCCAGGACGCGGCCACGCTCGCCGCCCTCGACTACCTCGACGAGGACCCCGAGAAGGTGAAGGTGAAGCTGAACCTCGCCGACATCGGCGGGCCCAGCGCCGGTCTGCTCTTCTCCCTCGGCATCGTCGAGAAGCTCGACGGCGACGGCGCCGGCGGCGACCTCACCGGCGGCCGGATCATCGCCGGTACGGGGACGATCGAAGCGGACGGCTCGGTCGGCGCCGTCGGCGGGGTCTCGCTGAAGACCCAGGCCGCCGCGCGCGACGGAGCCACCGTCTTCCTCGTACCGAAGGCGGAGTGCTCGGACGCCCAGGCCGAGCTGCCGAAGGGGATGCGGCTCATCCCCGTCACCGCGCTCAGCGACGCGGTGGCGTCCCTGAAGGCCCTGGAACAGGGGCAGGACTCGAAGGTTCCGGCCTGCTGACCGGCTCGCCACGGGCATCTCCGCCGGAATGGCTGCCGGAAGATGTGCCGCCCTCGGGGGCGCCGTCCCCGGGCGTGCGCTCCGGCGGGGCGTTCATGCCCCGCCAGGCCGGGAAGACCAGCGGGGAGAGCGTGGCGAGGAGGTAGAGCCCGCCGATCCCCAGCAGTGTCGCCGTCAGGCCGGCGCGCTCGACGAGGAATCCTGCCGTCAGGCCGCCCAGCGGGGTCGTCAGGAGCACCCCCGCGGTGCTCGCGCCCATGACGCGGCTGCGCAGGGCGTCGGGGACCTGCTCGTACATCACCGTGGTCAGGATCGGGTTGAGGACGCCGACGCCGAACCCGGCCGCCGCGAGCGTCACGAGCAGGGGCGCGGTGGTGTCGGTGAGCGCGGCCACCACGTACGGCGGGGCGCCGCCGAGCAGGAAGCCCGCCGCGAAGACGGCCCGGCGCGGGAAGCGCTGCCCGACCGCCCCGTAGAGCAGGGCACCGGCCAGGGCGCAGCCGCCGAAGACCGACACGAGCAGGCCCTGGGTGGCGGGACCGCCCAGCTCCTGGCGCGCGTGGACCGGAAGGAGCACCGAACTCCAGCTCTGGTTCAGGCCGTTGGTGACCATCACCATGACCGTGATGCCGAGCAGCAGCCGCGCGCGGAACAGGAAGGCGTACCCCTCGCGCAGATCGGACCGGTAGCGGGCCGGGGAGAGCCGTGGGCCGTCCCGTACCGGCTCCGCCGAGGGCACCCCGCGCAGGCCCGCGGCGAGGAGCAGCGCGGAGAGGCCGAAGGTCGCCGCGTCGAGGACCAGGACCGTGTCGGCGCCCATGAACGCCACGAGGAGTCCGGCGATCGCGGCGCCCGTCATCCGGGCCCCGCGCGCCACGGCGTCGTACAGGCTGGCGGCCCGGGGGAGCGAGGTCCCGGCGCGCCGGGCGAGGTCGGGGACCAGGACGTGCCGGGCCATCTCCCCGGGTGCGTGGAAGAGGCCGGTGACGGCCATCAGGGCGCACAGCATCCAGAACTCCAGGACGCCGGCGCGGTGCAGCAGCGGGATCGCGGCCAGCGCGAGCCCGCAGACCAGGTCGGAGGCGATGCCGACCCGGCGGCGGCCGATCCGGTCGATGACCGGGCCGCCGGCGATCGCGGAGACGAGCACGGGCAGGGCCGCGCAGAAGGCGACGACGCCGGCCTTGCCGGGGCTCCCCGTGGTGTCGAGGGCGAACCACGGGACGGCGATGAGCGTGAGTGAATTCCCTGTGATGGAAATGGCGTTGGCGGTGAGGACGGTGGCGAGGGGGACCCGGTCCCGCGTCGTCGCGTTCGGGCTCGTCCCCGTCCCCGCCCTCGTGGTGCCCGTGCCCGTGCTTGTCGGCGTGTTCGGCTTCGCCGCGTCCGCGTCGTTTCCCCCCGGAGTGGTCATGCGGCAAGGGTGACCGGGCGGCCGTGTGCGGGTGTGGCCAGGCGTAGCCCCAACTCGACCAGTCGCCAGCCGAGTTGGATCCGGAGGGCGGGTCCGTGGGTGCGTGGGGCGGTGGCCGCGGCCTCGCGGTGGAGTTCGGCGGCGTGCAGCTGATGGAGCTGGAGGTGAATGTCGGCGTGCATGACTCCGTGGTTCCTTCCGTCAGTTCTCGTGCTGCGGGAACGCGTGCAGATGGATCCGTACGCGCTCGGCGTCCGGCGCGTCGGCCTCCTCGATGCCCCGGTACGTCTCGATGAGCGCGTGCATCCTCCGGTCGAGCTCCCGGAGCTTCTCGGGGGGCAGGCGCAGGGTGAAGTCGCTCATGTCGGACACGCCGAGCCAGGCGTCGCCCCAGTCGTGCCGGGTGCCGAGGTAGGTGCTCAGCTCCTGGGTGTGGATGGTCGCGATCTCGTGGACGTAGAGGTCGAGGGCGCCGCGGACCTCCGGGTCGGGGTTCCGGGAGAGCGTCTCGTCGACGGTCACGCCCTGCTGGCCGGCCTTCCACCACCGCTCCCGTCCCTTGCCGCGCGTCGGGTCGTCCTCGACGAAACCGTGGGCCGCGAGCTGGCGCAGGTGGTAGCTGGTCGCTCCGCTGGACTCGCCCAGGCGCTCCGCGAGTTGGGAGGCGGTGGCGGGTCCATGGGTGCGCAGGGCGCGCAGCAGCTGGATGCGGAGGGGGTGGGCGAGCCCGCGCAGGGTGCGCGGGTCCAGGGGGCGGGTCGGGAAACCTTCGGGCTCGGGCATGGACCGAGCGTAGAGTTGCAAAGGACTAGTTGCAAGGGATTCTTTGCAACTAGTCCTTTGCATCCATCTCTCCGTATCGGTCGCCCTGCTCCTGTGCCGCCACCCACTCCTGTGCCACCACCTGCCCCGTGCCGCCCGCCCCCGTGCCGCCTACTCCTGTGCCGCCTGCTCCACCAGCGGGATGATCCGCAGCGGCACCGGGTTCTCCATCACGATCGCCGTCGACGCCCGCACGATCCCCTCGAACGCCACCACCTTGTCGATCACCCGCTGAAGGTCCGCGTTCGAGCGGGCGACGAGTCGGCAGAGCATGTCCCCGTGACCCGTCGTCGTGTGCAGCTCGAGGACCTCCGGCACCGTCGCCAGATGCCCCCGTACGTCCGCTCCCAGCCCCTGCTTGATCTCCAGGGTCGCGAACGCCGTCACCGGATAGCCGAGCGCAGCCGGGTCCACCTGCGGCCCGAAACCCCTGATCACCCCGCTCGCCTGGAGCCGGTCGAGCCGCGCCTGCACCGTCCCCCGTGCCACCCCGAGCCGCCGCGAGGCCTCCAGGACCCCGATGCGCGGCTCGCGTGCGAGGAGCGTGATGAGCCGGCCGTCCAGATGATCGATCGCCACAGCGGTCTCCCCATGGTCAGGATGTACAAGTCGCTCGGCCATACTCGCCCGTCGCTGTGCAACATGACCAGTGGATCAGCGAACTCTTGCGCACCTTGCAGAACGGCGGGACATTGCTGCCATGACTGAGACCATCGATCACACCCCCTCCACCGCGCGGCAGGCCGATCCCTTCCCCGTGAAGGGAATGGACGCGGTCGTCTTCGCCGTCGGCAACGCCAAGCAGGCCGCGCACTACTACTCCACGGCCTTCGGCATGAAGCTCGTCGCCTACTCCGGACCGGAGAACGGCACTCGCGAGACGGCCAGCTACGTCCTCACCAACGGCGCCGCCCGCTTCGTGTTCACCTCCGTCATCAAGGTCGCCACCGACCGGGGCCGCTTCCTCGCCGACCACGTCGCCGAGCACGGCGACGGCGTCGTCGACCTGGCCATCGAGGTGCCGGACGCCCGCGCCGCGTACGCCTACGCCGTCGAGCACGGCGCCACCGGCCTCACCGAGCCGCACGAGGTGAAGGACGAGCACGGCACCGTCGTCCTCGCCGCCATCGCCACGTACGGCAAGACCCGCCACACCCTCGTCGAGCGCTCCGGCTACGACGGCCCGTACCTCCCCGGCTTCGTCGCCGCCAAGCCGATCGTCGAGCCGCCGGCCAAGCGCACCTTCCAGGCCATCGACCACTGCGTCGGCAACGTCGAGCTCGGCAGGATGAACGACTGGGTCGGCTTCTACAACAAGGTCATGGGCTTCACGAACATGAAGGAGTTCGTGGGCGACGACATCGCCACCGAGTACTCCGCCCTCATGTCGAAGGTCGTCGCGGACGGCACCCTCAAGGTGAAGTTCCCGATCAACGAGCCCGCGATCGCGAAGAAGAAGTCGCAGATCGACGAGTACCTCGAGTTCTACGGCGGCGCCGGCGTCCAGCACATCGCCCTCGCCACCAACGACATCGTGGCCACCGTGCGCGCGATGCGGGCCGCCGGTGTCTCCTTCCTCGACACCCCCGACTCGTATTACGACACCCTCGGCGAGTGGGCCGGCGAGACGCGCGTGCCCGTCGAGACCCTGCGCGAGCTGAAGATCCTCGTCGACCGCGACGAGGACGGCTACCTGCTGCAGATCTTCACCAAGCCGGTCCAGGACCGCCCGACGGTCTTCTTCGAGATGATCGAGCGGCACGGGTCGATGGGCTTCGGCAAGGGGAACTTCAAGGCGCTGTTCGAGGCGATCGAGCGCGAGCAGGAGAAGCGCGGCAACCTCTAGCCGCCATCCGCACGGCCGAGGGCCCGGGGCCACGCCCCGGGCCCTCACCGCGCACTCTGCGGCCCATCCGATCCGGCGGGCTCCGGCCCACGCGGGGGGTGGGCCGGGGCGCCGTCCAGAAGCGCGCGCTACTCCCGTGCCGCTGCCGCTGCCGCCGGCGCCGCCGCCGTCGGCTTCGGCGCCGTACGAGGGCCCGTCTGCCGCGTCTTCGCCGGCACCGGCTCCGGCTCCTGTTCCGGGCGGAGTTCCTTCGGGAGTTCCGTCGACGGCTCGCCGAGCGCCGCCAGCGTCTCCTCCGCCCTCGGCGCGAGCAGCGGCGAGAAGTGCGGGTTGATCCGCAGCGCCTCCGTCACGTGCCGCCGGGCCGGCCCGTGTTCCTCAAGGGCCCGTTCGATCTCACCCCGGTGGTACGAGAAGAGGGCGCTCCGCAGGCCCTCCTCGGTGGCCCGGGTCGCGTACTCCAGCGCCTCCTTGGGCCGACCCGCCCGGTACAGCGCCCACCCCAGCGCGTCCGCCACCCGCACCGAGCGGTGCCCCCGCGCCCATTCCGCCCGCATCCGGGTGACCGCAGCCGCCGCGTTGCCGTGGTCCGCGTCGAGCAGCGCCAGGGCCACCTCGCCGTCCGCCCACGTCCCGGTCCGCAGCCGCTCGTAGAGCGCCCGCGCGTCCCCGTTCAGGCCCAGCGACTCGGACAGCTCGCCGGCCTCCAGGACGTACTCCGGCAGCGGCAGCCGGGTCAGGGCCGCCCGCCAGTCCCGGAGCGCCTCGTCGGTGCGGCCCAGCGCCGCCAGCGCCCGCGCCCGGCCCGCGAGCGAGGGCCCGTGGTCCCGGACCCGCGCCAGCGCCGCCTCGAACCGTGCGAGCGCCTCGTCCGGTTCGCCGCGTTCCCACGCCAGGTCCCCGAGCCGCGCCAGCGCGGCCGCCTTGTCGGGGGCCGTCTCCGCGAGCGCCACGGCGGCGAGGGCCGCCGCGTCGGCGTCCTCGCGCCAGCCCCGGTCGCGGTAGGTCAGCGCGGCCCGCGTCCGCACCATCGCGCCCGTGTGGAGCCCCTCCAGGGTCTCCATCGCCTTCTGGGCCGCCTTGTAGTCCCCGAGGCCGTTGTACGCGTCCATCAGGACCGGGTAGGCGGGCCAGCGGCGCGGATCCGCCTTCCGGACCTTCTCGCCCCACTCCTTGGCCGACTTCCAGTCGCCGCGCGCCCCCGCGAGCGCCCCCAGACCCAGCGGGGCGGCCGTGTTGCCGCGTGCGGCGGGCCGTTCGGCCAGCGAGCGCCGCAGCGCCTGCTCGGCGCGCGGATAGTCGCGTACGTCCCCGAGGCGCGTGCCCCGCTCCGTATAGGCCGCGCCCAGCTCCGCCCAGGACGCGTCGTCGTCCGGGTGGGCGCGCAGCCACTTCTCCCGGTCGGTGATCAGCGCGGCCAGGTCCGGAAGAGCTGCCTGCGCGCCCGCGTGGGCCGCGATCGTCGCCCGCTCCGCCGGACCCGGCGGGGGCGGCGGCCCCTGGTCGAGGAGCTCGGGGACGTAAAGGAGCGCCGTCGCCGCGAGCACCGCGCCCACTCCGGCCGCGAGGACCGTCCTCGACACGTTCTGCGTCTTCATGGCGCTCACTGTGCGCCCGCCCGCGCCTGTACGAAGAGCACACGAAGCGCCCGCCCCGGCGGGTTCACACCGATGGCCCCGGGTGCCACGCTGGAGTCATGGACGATCTTCTGACGCGGCTGCGCGCCGGGCTGCCCGCCGAGGCGCTGCTCACCGATCCGGACGTGACCGCCTCGTACGCGAACGACATGGCGAGCTTCTGCGAGGCCGGCACCCCGGCGGTCGTGGTGCTGCCGCGCACCGTCGAGCAGGTGCAGCACGTCATGCGCACCGCGACCGAACTCCGCGTCCCCGTCGTCCCGCAGGGAGCCCGCACGGGCCTCTCCGGCGGCGCCAACGCCTCCGAGGGCTGCATCGTGCTCTCCCTGGTCAAGATGGACCGCATCCTGGAGATCAACCCGGTCGACCGGATCGCCGTCGTCGAACCGGGTGTCGTCAACGCGGTGCTGTCACGGGCCGTCGCCGAACACGGCCTGTACTACCCGCCGGACCCGTCCAGCTGGGAGACGTGCACCATCGGCGGGAACATCGGCACGGCCTCCGGCGGTCTGTGCTGTGTGAAGTACGGGGTGACGGCCGAGTACGTCCTCGGCCTGGACGTCGTCCTCGCCGACGGCCGGCTCCTGACCACCGGCCGCCGCACCGCCAAGGGCGTCGCCGGCTATGACCTGACCAGGCTCTTCGTCGGCTCGGAGGGCAGCCTCGGCATCGTCGTCCGGGCCGTGCTCTCGCTCAGGCCGCAGCCCCCGGCGCAGCTCGCGCTGGCCGCCGAGTTCCCCTCCGCGGCCGCCGCCTGTGCGGCCGTCTGCACGATCATGGAGCGCGGCCACACCCCGTCGTTGCTCGAACTCATGGACCGCACCACCGTCCAGGCCGTCAACAGGATGGCGCGCATGGGGCTGCCCGACACCACCGAGGCGCTGCTCCTGTGCGCCTTCGACACCCCCGACCCGGCCGCCGATCTGGCCGCCGTGGGGGAGCTGTGCGGGGCGGCGGGCGCCACCGAGGTCGTCCCGGCAGCCGACGCCGCCGAGTCCGAACTCCTCCTCCAGGCACGCCGGCTCTCCCTCACGGCCCTGGAGACGATCAAGTCGGCGACGATGATCGACGACGTGTGCGTGCCGCGGACGCGGCTGGCCGAGATGCTCGCCGGCACGGCGGCGGTCGCGGAGAAGTACGACCTGACCATCGGTGTCTGCGCGCACGCCGGCGACGGCAACACCCATCCCGTCGTCTGCTTCGACCACACCGACGAGGACGAGTCGCGGCGCGCGCGGGAGTCCTTCGACGAGATCATGGCGCTCGGGCTCGCGCTCGGCGGCACGATCACCGGCGAGCACGGCGTGGGAGTCCTCAAGAAGGAGTGGCTGGCCCGGGAGCTGGGGCCGGTCGGGCTCGAGCTCCAGCGCGGGATCAAGGCCGCCTTCGACCCGTTGGGGCTGCTCAACCCCGGAAAGCTCTTCTGACACGGGGGACCCGTGGGGTCGCGGGGGTACGGGGCTCACAGCTCGCCGTCCTGCGACTCGTCCGACGGCCACGGGTCGCGCAGCCACAGCTCGTCGGCGATCACGGTGGTCGCCAGGAGTTCGGCGAGTCCGTCGTCGATGCCCAGCCGCTCGGACTCGGTGCCCGGCGGCACCGCGCGCAGGGTCCGCTCCAGCCAGGCGGACACCTGCGTGGAGGGGGCTTCGAGGAGGGCGTCGCCGTCGGGGGAGGAGAGCGCCATCAGGATGACGCTGCGGCCGTCGACCTTCGTCGGCCAGATCCGCACGTCACCGTGCCCGCAGGCGCGGAACACGCCCTCGACCAGGAGTTCGCGCGCGAACGTCCAGTTGACCGGGTGGTCGGTGCCGATGTGGAAGGTGATGTGGACGGCGTACGGGTCGTCCGTGCGGTAGGCGAGCCGGGCGGGGACGGGGACGGCGCGCTCGGGCGAGAGCACCAGCTTGAGCTCCAGCTCGCGCTCGACGGTGGTGTTGTCGGTGTTCTGCATGGTCGTTCTCCCTCTCGCGGACCGGCCCCGTGCGGGCCTTCACCAGGAGAGAGCGGGGTACCCACGGCTCATTACGCGACTTCGGGAAGTTTTCTCGGGAAGTTTTCTCGGGAAGTTTTCCCGGGAAGTGTCCCGGGGCGGGGAGCAGGGCGCATGTCCCGGCCCGAACATCACCGGGAGTGATCGATTCCGGTACGTGTCCCCCTCGAAGGCGGCCTTTCTCCCGGGCTCTTTGTTCCCTCGGGGACGTTCTTCGTTACTGTCCTCCTTGGGCGCGGCACGCCCGGCACGCGGCCGCGCGGTTCAAGGGCGTTGTGACTGAACGGAGTCGGGGCAGTGGCTACTCCTCCTGGAGGCGGCGGAGAGGTACCGCAGGCGGGGTACTACCCGGACCCGTCCATTCCCGGATACATCCGGTACTGGAACGGGGGCGCCTGGGTTCCCGGTACGAGCAGGCCCGCGCCCACGGACGGTGAGGTTCCGCCGGGCCCGCCGGCCTCGGCGATCCCGGCTGGCCCGATCCTGGCCTCCGGCCCCGCTCCCGCACCGGCCGCCGCGCAGCCGGCCCCCACCGCACCGGAGCCGGCCGAGCCGCACCGGCCCGCGCAGCAGCAGCTCCAGGAGCAGCAGCAGCTCCAGGAGCAGCGGCAGCGCCAAGAGCAGCCGCACCAGCAGCAGCAGCGGCAAGAGCCGCCGCACCAGCACCAGCAGCGCCAAGAGCAGCCACACCAGCACCAGCTCCCCGAGCAGCCATACCGGCCGCAGTCCGCTCCCCCGAGCGAGCCCGCGCGCCCCGCGGCATCGGTCCCGGCCCAGGCCCAGGCACCCGCGCAGCTCCCCGCGCAGGACCGGGCGCCCGCGCCGGCCCCCGTACCCACCGTGGAGGAGACCGGACCCGTCTTCTTCGACGAGGAGCCGGCCCCCGCGGAACCCGCCTCGGCCTGGCAGGCGGACACCTCCCGCCAGACCGGCTTCGGCGGCGACCTCGACCAGAGGGTCTCCTGGGGCGCGCCCCGGACCCCCGACCCGCGCACCCCGGCGGACTGGCCGGTCGCCGGTGCGGGTGAGCCCGAGCCCGAGAGCGCGGCCCGTTCCGCCGCCCCGGCGACGGACCCCCGGGCCACCGGGGGAGCGGCGCGCCTCGGCGGGATGCCGGTCACGCCGATCCCCGGCCCCACGCCCGCCGCGGCCCCTCAGCAGCCCCAGCCGGCCCCGCAGGCCCGCCGGCCCCAGCCGGCTCCCGAGCCCGCCGCGGCGGCCGCCCCGACGCCCGCGCGCACTCCCGCCCCCGTCCACCAGACGCCCGCCCCCGCCCCCGCGCCCACCACCCCTTCGTGGGCCCAGCAGGCGCAGCAGGCCCAGCCGCAGGCGCAGCAGGCCCAGCCGCAGCCCCAGTCCCAGGACCCGCAGCAGCCCGTCGTCCCCTGGAAGCCGCCCGTCGACGACCTGTTCGTCCAGGCGGCCCGCGAGCAGGCCTCCGCGCGCCCCGCCGGGCTCGGCAGGCGGCTGATCGCCCGGCTGATCGACACCCTCGTCCTGGGCGCGCTCGTCGGCGCCGCCGCCTTCCCGTTCGTGACGGCCGCCCTCGACCACATCGACGGCAAGATCGAGGCGGCCAAGCAGTCCGGCGTCACCGTCCAGGTGTGGCTGGTCGACGGCACGACCTCCGTGCAGTTCGGCATCGCGCTGGCGGCGTTCTTCGTCATCGGCGTCCTGTACGAGGCGCTGCCCACCGCCAAGTGGGGGCGCACGCTCGGCAAGAAGCTGTGCGGGATCGAGGTGCGGGACATCGAGGCGCACCAGCCGCCGCGGTTCGGGGCGGCCCTGCGCCGCTGGCTCGTCTACAGCGTCCTGGGGCTTCTGGCCGTCGGCGTCCTGAACGTCCTGTGGTGCCTCTTCGACCGCCCCTGGCGGCAGTGCTGGCACGACAAGGCCGCCCGTACCTTCGTGGCGCGCTGATCCGCGGGCGGCTCGGCCCCGGCCGGACCGGGCGGCCCCCGGCGGCCGGGGGTCCCCCGAACGGGCGGTGATTCCTTGCGGGGGCGCCCGGCCCGGGATGCACTGCCCCCATGAGCACCGACCAGCCGCCGCCCGGCCAGCCGCCCGAGGAGGACCCGTTCCTCAAGAGGCCGCAGGAGCCTCCGCCGCCCTCCGCGGGCCAGCCGCCCCCGGCCGGACCGCCCCCGGAAGGGCCTCCGCCCGGAGGTCCGCCGCCGGAGGGCCCGCCGCCGGGGGGGCCGCCGCCCGG
Organism: Streptomyces sp. NPDC056480; assembly: GCF_042795405.1. Taxonomy (NCBI): domain Bacteria; kingdom Bacillati; phylum Actinomycetota; class Actinomycetes; order Kitasatosporales; family Streptomycetaceae; genus Streptomyces; species Streptomyces sp. NPDC056480. The sequence continues at coordinate 102,743 of NZ_JBHTSA010000012.1, forward strand.
GAGTCCGTACGGACCCACGGGCGGTTCGCCGTACGGTCCCTCGGGCGGCTCCCCGTACGACAGCGCGCCGCCGCCCCCGCCCCCGTACGGCGGCTACGGCGCGGGGTACGGAGGGACCGATCCGCTCTCCGGGATGCCGCCGCTCGCCGAGTCCGGCAAGCGCATCATCGCCCGGATCATCGACTGGCTGATCATCGCGATCCCGCTGGCGATCATCGGCATCCCGTTCAAGATCTACTCGCGGGCGACCGAGGACGGCAACGACTTCGGCGACACGGTCAACAGTCTCAACGGCGGTAGCCAGCTGGTCTTCCAGCTGATCACGATCGTCGCGTTCGTCGCGTACGACACGGTGATGGTGGCCAAGAACGGCCAGACGCTGGGCAAGAAGTGGATGAAGCTGCGGGTCGCGATGCTCAACGACGGTTCGACGCCGCCGATGAGCCAGTCGCTGCTGCGCGCGATCGTCCTGTGGCTGCCCGCCCTGGTCTGCTGCGCCTGCCTGTGGCCGCTGCTCCTGCTGATCCTGATCCTGGTCGACAAGCCCTACAAGCAGGGTCTGCACGACAAGGCGGCGAAGACGGTGGTGGTCTCCGTCCCGCAGTAGCCGGACCGACGTCGTCCGCGCGGGCCCGGCGGAGGCGGAGCATTACGGACGAGGTGTCACGAACCGGTCCGGGTGTCGACTCCCGCGCCCACACGCGCGGTCGGTACCCGGACCTCTTCGTGCGCGGCGGGTTCCGGAGTCGGTGCGGTGGTCTTGACGCCCGTCGTCCGCGGGGGCATCGTCACGGCCACGAGCAGTCCGAGCAGCAGGCCGGCGAGGCTGATCACCGTGATGCCGAGCGTGGTCGTCGTGCCGGAGAGCAGCAGCAGGGCGACGGTCGCGAGAACGACGGTGGCCGAACCGTAGGTGAGTTGCGCGGCGTTCGGACGCTGCATGACACGTACCGCCCTCTCAGGACAACGGTTCGACTCTAAGACCGTGGATGCCCGGGCGGAGCCGAAGTAAGCGTGACCTCACCCACGATGCGGGGGCACGGGGTGCACGGGGGGCGCACGGAGTCACGGGTCATGTGATTCTTCCCCGTAAGGTGCCCGTTGATCGTCCGATAATCGGAATTCACCTCCCGCATAGTGCAGTTGGTATGTGCAAGTCAAGATCTGTCTTTTCTCGTCTCCCCCCGGTCGAATGTCGTCACTTGTGACGCGCGACCCGCCGGACGGACACCCCACCTTCGGTCCGAAGCGCGGGCGCCGGGGAGGACATATCAAGTGACCAACAGACGACGGGCGATCAGAACGTCCGCAGTTGTTGTGGCGCTCGCGGCCACCGCCGCCACCGCCTCGACCTTCACCACCGCATGGGCCGACAATCACGCAGGCGTGAACCCGGCCGATGTCCGTCACGACCCGGCGCCCGGCGCCGGGATCGACAAGACGGCGGTCGACCACGACCTCGAGGGTCCCTTCAGCGAGCAGCAGGAGCAGCAGCGCAAGGCTGCCCTGGAGCAGGTGCTGAGCGGCGAGTCGAAGGTGGAGCGGCGAAACGGCTCCCAGGTCGTCAAGCTCGACGACAAGAAGTACGTCGAGCTCGGCCGTGAGAAGACCGACAAGATCTTCACGATCCTCGTCGAGTTCGGCGACAAGGTGGACAACACCACCCTCGTCGACCGTGCGGACGACGACACGACCGAGCCGAAGCCGAAGTTCGGCGGCACGCCCGGTCCCCTGCACAACCAGATAGCCAAGCCGGACCGTGCGCACGACAACTCCACGGACTGGAAGGCCGACTACAACCAGCAGCACTTCCAGGACCTGTACTTCGGCACCGGCAAGGACGCCAAGGGGCAGGCCAAGCAGTCGCTGAAGACCTACTACGAGAAGACCTCGTCCGGCCGTTACTCGGTCGACGGCAACGTCTCCGACTGGGTCAAGGTCGAGTACAACGAGGCCCGTTACGGCTCGAACTACTGCGGCAACAGCAACTGCTCCAACGTCTGGGACGCGGTCCGCGACGGCGTCACCGCCTTCGTCGCCGACCAGAAGGCCAAGGGCCGCACCGACGCCCAGATCAAGGCCGACATGGCCCAGTACGACCTGTGGGACCGGTACGACTTCGACGGCGACGGCAACTTCAACGAGCCCGACGGGTACATCGACCACTTCCAGATCGTCCACGCGGGCGAGGACGAGTCGGCGGGCGGCGGCGCCCAGGGCGGCGACGCCCTGTGGGCCCACCGCTGGTACGCCTACGGCACCAACGCGGGCAAGACCGGCCCGGCGAACAACAAGGCCGGCGGCACGCAGATCGGTGACTCCGGCATCTGGGTCGGCGACTACACGATGCAGCCGGAGAACGGCGGCCTCGGCGTCTTCGCGCACGAGTACGGCCACGACCTCGGTCTCCCGGACCTGTACGACACCTCCGGCCGCCCCGGCGCCGAGAACTCGACCGGCTTCTGGTCGCTCATGTCCTCCGGCTCCTGGCTCGGCCGCGGCAAGGACGCCATCGGCGACCTGCCCGGCGACATGAACGCCTGGGACAAGCTGCAGCTCGGCTGGCTGAACTACACCAAGGTCGCCAACGAGGCCCGCAAGTGGAACTCCACCCACAAGCTGGGCGTGGCGGAGTACAACACCAAGAACCCCCAGGCGCTCGTCGTCGAGCTGCCGAAGAAGGCCGTCACCACCGATGTCGTCGCGCCCGCCGAGGGTGGCTCGCAGTGGTGGAGCAACATGGGTGACGACCTCAAGAACACCCTGACCCGCTCCGTCGACCTGACGGGCAAGACGTCCGCCTCCCTGAAGCTCAAGGGCTGGTACGACATCGAGCTCGACTACGACTACCTCTACACCGAGGTGTCGACCGACGGCGGCGCCAACTGGACGGCCCTGGACGGCACCGCCGACGGCAAGCCGCTCCCGCGTGACGCCAGCGGCGCCCCGGCGCTGACCGACGTCTCGGGCACGCACAAGGAGCTCGTCTACGGCCTCGACGCCTACGCGGGCAAGAAGTTCGACCTCCGCTTCCGCTACCAGACGGACGGCGGCGCCGGCGGCAAGGGCTTCACGGCCGACGCCATCACGCTGACCGCCGACGGTGCCACCGTCTTCTCGGACGGCGCCGAGAACGGTGACAACGGCTGGACGGCCAAGGGCTTCTCGCGGGTCGGCAAGGGCTTCACGAAGGAGTACGAGCAGTACTACATCGCGGAGAACCGCCAGTACGTCTCGTACGACGCCACCCTCAAGGTCGGCCCGTACAACTTCGGGTTCACCGGTGACAAGGCGAGCTGGGTCGAGCACTACGCGTACCAGAACGGCCTGCTCATCTGGAAGTGGGACCTCTCCCAGAAGGACAACAACACCGCGGTCCACCCGGGCCAGGGTCTGATCCTTCCGGTCGACTCCCACCCGACCCCGCTGAAGTGGAAGGACGGCACCCTGATGCGCAACCGCGTCCAGGCGTACGACTCCACCTTCGGCACCTACAAGACCGACGGCATGCTGCTCCACAAGGCCGACGTCGCGTCCTTCGTCCCGTCGCTGCCGGGCAACCCGGTCTTCGACGACCGCAAGGGCACGTACTGGTTCCAGGAGACGGCGCGCGCCGGTGTCCAGGTAACTGACACCAACACCAAGATCCAGGTCGTCAAGGAGCCGTCGAACGGCGAGACGATCACGGTCCGCGTGGGCCCGTCCACGAAGTAATCGCTAAAACCGCAGGTCAAACCATGATCGGCCGTCGCCCCTCTAGCGGGCGGCGGCCGATCGTGTTTAGGTGCGTCTGACGCATCAGACCGATGTTCTTATTGACAGTCGATCCACGGGGGAGTGGTTCCGCATGCCCAACGGAGGGTTCTGCAAGTTGCCGGGAGGCAGCGTGGTCGTCGCGATAGGGCTGCCCAGCCCGGCCCGCGACGGCGCCAGCGTCCGCTTCCTGGTCCACGCCGCGAACCGTGCCCGCGCCCTGACCCGGCTGCGGAACCTCGGGCTGCGGGCGGTCTACCTCCGGGGCAACAGCGAACCTCCCACCCCCGACGAGATCACGGCCGTCCTCCACCACCCCGACGGCCTGCTGTGGAGATCCGCGCCCGGCGCCGCGCAGGAGCTCTGGCACCCCGTACGGTCCCTCCCCAGGGAACCCGCGGCCTGAGCCCCCGCCCGTCCGCCGCGGGAGACGCCCTGGTGGCCGCCGCGCGACAGCCGTCCGGGCTTCGCGCGACCGTCAGGCCACCACGGGCTTGCCGGTCAGCTCCACGCCGGCCGTGCGCAGCTCCTCCAGGGCCCGGACCGTCGTCTCCTTCGCGACACCGGCCGTCAGCTCGAGCAGCACATGGGTGCGGAAGCCCTCGCGGGCCGCGTCCAGGGCCGTCGCCCGCACGCAGTGGTCGGTGGCGATGCCCACCACGTCGACCTCGGTGACATCCCGCTCGCGGAGCCACTCCGCGAGCGTCCGCCCGTTCTCGTCGTGCCCCTCGAAGCCGCTGTACGCCGCGTCGTACGCGCCCTTGTCGAAGACGGCGTCGATCGCCCCGCTGGCCACGGCCGGCGCGAAGTTCGGGTGGAAGCCGACCCCCTCCGTGCCGGCCACGCAGTGCACCGGCCAGGAGGTGACGTAGTCCGGCTCCTCGCCGGCCGGCGCGAAGTGCGCGCCCGGGTCGACGTGGTGGTCGCGGGTCGCGACCACATGCCGGTAGGCGCTGCCCGCCGTCTGGCCGACCAGGTCGGTGATGGCGGCGGCGACGTCCGCGCCGCCGCTCACCGCGAGGCTGCCGCCCTCGCAGAAGTCGTTCTGAACGTCCACAACGATCAATGCGCGGTGCATGGCGGGTGTCCTTAGCGCGTCGGGGAGGGGTGGGACCGAGCCTAGAGAATCGGCCCGCCCACCGGGAGGGGGCGGGTCCGGTCTCCGTGGAGCTCCGGGAGCACCCCTAGAGGTACTCCGTCGGGAGCACCGGCTCGCCCCGGGAGAGCTGGATCGCCGACATCGGCAGTCCGGTGCGGGCCGCGATGTGCCGGGACCGCGCGGCCTCCAGGGGCTCCCGGGCCACCACGTCGCCGCCCTTGACCAGCTCGACCAGGAGCTGGTGGTCGGCGAGCTCCGGCGGCACCGGGCCGATGCCCACGACCTCCGCCTCGGCCACGCCGTACGCGTCGGGCCGGCGCGCCGCCCACTTGCGCCCGCCGACCGAGGCCTTGCCGCCGACGGACTTCTTGGCGACCGGGGTGAGGGGCGCCTTGAGGTCGGCCGAGGAGGCGCGGGCGACCAGCTTGTACACCATGGAGCAGGTCGGGTGGCCGCTGCCGGTGACCAGCTGGGTGCCCACCCCGTACGCGTCGACCGGGGCCGCCGCGAGGGAGGCGATGGCGTACTCGTCGAGGTCCGAGGTGACGACGATCTTCGTGTCCCGCGCACCCAGCTCGTCGAGCTGCTGCCGGACCCGGTGGGCGACGAGCAGCAGGTCGCCGGAGTCGATCCGGACGGCGCCGAGCTCGGGCCCCGCCACCTCGACGGCGGTACGCACGGCCTCGGCCACGTCGTAGGTGTCGACGAGCAGGGTCGTGCCGCGGCCGAGGCTCTCGACCTGGGCGCGGAAGGCGTCCCGCTCGCTGTCGTGGAGGAGCGTGAAGGCGTGGGCGGAGGTGCCGACGGTCGGGATGCCGTAGCGGAAGCCGGCCGCGAGGTCCGAGGTGGAGTCGAAGCCGCCGACGTAGGCGGCGCGGGAGGCGGCGACGGCCGCGAGCTCGTGGGTGCGCCGGGCGCCCATCTCGATGAGGCGGCGCCCGCCGGCCGCGGCCGACATGCGCGAGGCGGCGGCGGCGATGGCGGAGTCGTGGTTGAGGATGGAGAGGATCACCGTCTCCAGGAGCACGCACTCGGCGAAGGAGCCCTCGACGCGCAGGACGGGCGAGCCGGGGAAGTACACCTCGCCCTCGGGGTAGCCCCAGATGTCGCCGGTGAAGCGGTAGCGGGCGAGCCATTCCAGGGTCGGCTCGTCGACGATGCCGCGCTCGCGGAGGAAGCCCAGGACGGCGGGGTCGAACCGGAAGTTCTCGACGGCGTCGAGGACCCGGCCGACGCCCGCGAGGACGCCGTAGCGCCGGCCCTCGGGCAGTCGTCGGGTGAAGACCTCGAAGACCGAGCGCCGGTCGGCGGTGCCGCCCCGCAGGGCCGCCTGGAGCATGGTCAGCTCGTACTGATCGGTGAAGAGCGCGGTCGACGGCACGTCCACCGGCAGCCCAAGGTCCGCAGCGTTCATGTCAGCGATGCTAGCGCAGAAATCGTCAGAGTGACGAATAGTGGGGCGAGCGGGTGACGGGCGGGTGACCCGTTTGTGCGACGGGCCCTCCGGGGTGGCAGCATGGGGTGAGTGAGCGTCGCGCCTATTGAGATCGAACGTACGGAATCGGCCGAGGAGGTCTCCGCGGTCGTCGAACCCGACGTGCCCTGGGTGACCCTCGTGCACAACGATCCGGTCAACCTGATGAGCTACGTGACGTACGTCTTCCAGTCGTACTTCGGATACTCCAAGGACAAGGCGCACAAGCTGATGCTCGACGTGCACAACAAGGGCCGCGCGGTGGTCTCCAGCGGCACCCGTGAGGAGATGGAGCGCGACGTGCAGGCGATGCACGGCTACGGCCTCTGGGCGACCCTCTCCCAGGACCGCTTCTGATGGCCGGGCACTTCGAGACCCTGCCCGGCGGCGGCGCGGCCGTCGCCCTCGACGACGTCGAGATCTCCATCCTCCGCTCCCTCGCCGTCCAGCTCATGGAGCTGATCGGGCCGGGCGACGAGCCCGCCAAGGACGCCGACCCGCTGGCCGCGCTCTTCGCCGAGGGCCCCAGCAAGCCGCCGTCCGACCCCGCCCTCAAGCGCCTCTTCCCCGACGCGTACGGGGACGACAGCGAGGAGCTGCGGGCCGCCGCCTCCGACTTCCGCCGCTTCACCGAGAACGACCTGCGGGCCCGCAAGCGCGAGGACGCCCTCGTCGTCGTCCGCGCCCTCGACGCGCTCTCCGCCGACGCGGCGGGCGAGGGCGGCGCCGTCCTGAAGCTGACCCCGGACGAGTCCCGGGCCTGGCTCGGCGCGCTCAACGACCTCCGGCTGACCATCGGCACCCGCCTGGAGGTCACCGACGAGGAGGGCGAGCAGCTGTACCGGCTGCCGGACTCCGACCCCCGCAAGCCGATGGTGATGGCGTACCTCTGGCTGGGGGCGCTCCAGGAGTCCCTCGTCGAGACCCTGATGTCCTGACGCCGACCCCCTTCGGACACCCCTCCGTGACGGGGTGTTCGCTCAGCGGACGCTCAAATCCGGATAACGAATGCGTTATCAGAGCGTCCGCTTTGGTCTCTTGAGTCCCTTTCGACCGTCGAATTCTGTGGCGTGCGCCACACTCAACTCCCTCGATCACGCGTCAGCCCGTGATAAATCTTCACGACCGCTCGGGGACGCCACCCCTGTTCCCGAGGGCGCTTGGACCGGCTGACCGCCGGTGGCACTCCATCCACATCCGGGGGGATCAGGATCTGATCCGCGGCAGACGCACTCGCAGTCGCGCGGATCAGCATGGAGAAAGGCGCACCACCATGACCTCTGTGCAGGTCGACAAGCAGCACGACGGCACCGACGGGGCCGTGGACGGCGGCGAGGGCTACCAGCGTGGCCTCGGCGCCCGGCAGATCCAGATGATCGCGATCGGCGGCGCCATCGGCACCGGCCTCTTCCTCGGCGCCGGCAAGGCCATCGCCAAGGCGGGGCCCAGCCTGATCCTCGCGTACGCCATCGCGGGCCTGGTCATCTTCTTCATCATGCGCGCCCTCGGCGAGCTCCTCATGTACCGCCCCGTGTCGGGCTCCTTCGCGGAGTACGCACGGGAGTTCGTCGGCCCGTTCTGGGGCTTCGTGACCGGCTGGACGTACTGGCTCTTCTGGGTCGTCACCGGCATCACCGAAGTCACCGCCGCGGCCACCTACATGACGTACTGGTGGGACATCCCGCAGTGGATCTCCGCACTGGTCTTCACCGTGATCCTCTACGGCGCCAACCTGATCTCCGTGAAGCTCTTCGGTGAGCTGGAGTTCTGGTTCTCCATGGTCAAGGTCACCGCCATCATCGGCATGATCCTGATCTGCGCCGGCATCCTCACCATCGGCTTCTCCGACGCCGGGGACACCGCCTCCGTGACCCACCTGTGGGACCAGGGCGGCTTCTTCCCCACCGGCATCGGCAACACGCTGATGACCCTGCAGATCGTCATGTTCGCGTTCCTCGCGGTCGAGCTGGTCGGCGTCACCGCCGGCGAGTCCAAGGACCCGAAGACCGTCCTGCCCAAGGCCATCAACACCGTGCCGTGGCGCATCGCCGTCTTCTACGTCGGCGCGCTGATCATGATCCTGTCGGTCGTCCCGTGGACCGAGTTCCAGCCGGGTGTCTCCCCGTTCGTCGCCGCCTTCGAGAAGATGGGCCTCGGCGTCGGCGCCGCCATCGTCAACTTCGTGGTGCTGACCGCCGCCCTCTCCTCCTGCAACTCGGGCATGTACTCCACCGGCCGCATGCTGCGCGACCTCGCGCTCAACGGCCAGGGCCCGAAGGTCTTCACCAAGCTCACCAAGAGCGGCACCCCGCTGCTCGGCCTGACCTTCTCCGCCTCGCTGATGCTGGTCGGCGTCTGGATCAACTACGTCGCCCCCGGCAAGGCCTTCGAGTACGTCGTCTCCTTCGCCACCATCTCCGGCATGTGGGCCTGGATCATGATCCTGGTCTGCCAGATCCGCTACCGGGCCAAGGCCAACCGCGGCGAGCTCCCCGAGTCCACCTTCAAGGCCCCGGGAGCCCCGTACACCAGCTGGTTCGCGCTGCTCTTCATCGGCATGGTCATCGTGATGATGGGCATCGACGAGGGCGCCCGGGTCTCGCTGTACGCCGCCCCGGTCTGGGGTCTCATCCTCGGCGTCTCCTACCTGGTCCTGAAGTCCCGCAACCCCGAGGGCGCCGCCTTCGTCAAGCGGTCCTGACCGGACCCCACGGGCGATCGCCCCGGGCCGTCCCCAAACGGCCCTGACCTCGATCGTCTCGGCATACGGGCCGTTCCGTACCACTCCCCGGTACGGAACGGCCCGTCGGCTTATCCTGTCGGCATGCTGACCATCACCCGGGCCCTGTACGACCAGATCGTGAAACACTCGCGCGCGGACCACCCCGACGAGGCCTGCGGCGTGGTCGCGGGCCCGGTCGGCACCGGCCGCCCCGAGCGGTTCATCCCCATGCTCAACGCCGCCCGCTCGCCCACCTTCTACGAGTTCGACTCCGCGGACCTGCTCAAGCTCTACCGCGAGATGGACGACCGGGACGAGGAGCCCGTCATCGTCTACCACTCGCACACCGCGACCGAGGCCTACCCGTCCCGCACGGACATCTCGTACGCCAACGAGCCCCAGGCCCACTACGTCCTCGTCTCCACCGCGGACAGCGACGGCGCCGGCCCCTTCCAGTTCCGCTCCTTCGCCATCGTCGAGGGCGTCGTGACCGAGGAAGAGGTCAAGGTCGTCGAGGAGTACGACGCCTGAGACACTGACCGGGACCTACGGGCGGCAGGACCCAGGAAGCCGGTGCGAATCCGGCACGGTCCCGCCACTGTGACCGCCTCCTCCGGGAGACGGAAGCCAGGAACTGACCTGCCGCCTTCTCACCACCGATCGGGGACGTGGAAATCCCCGGAGGAGGCACGTTCCGTCATGTCCCGGCCCCGCCGCACCCGGCTGCCCCTGGCGCCCCTGCTGTCCGCCGCCGCCCTGCTCCCGCTGCTCGCCGCCTGCTCGGCCCCCGCGAAGGAGACCCCCGCGGCCGAGGCCGCCCCGGGATTCCCGTACACCGTCTCCAACTGCGGTGTGAAGACGACCTTCAAGGCCCCGCCGCAGCGCGCGGTCACCATGAACCAGCACGTCACCGAGGTCATGCTCGCCCTCGGCCTGGAGAAGTCCCTCGTCGGCACCGCCTACCTCGACGACGCGATCCTCCCCGCCTACAAGAAGGCGTACGACTCCGTCCCCGTCCTCGCGAAGGAGTACCCCTCCAAGGAGGCCCTGCTCGCCGCGAACCCCGACTTCGTCTACGGCGGTTACTCCTCCGCCTTCTCGGGCAAGGACGGCCGCAGCCGCGACGACCTGAAGCGCGCGGGCATCGACACCCGGCTCAACACCGAGTACTGCCCGTCCGGTTCGCCCTCCGTCGACGACCTCTACCGCGAAGTCGGCGAGATCGGACGGACGTTCGGCGTCCCCGACCGGGCCGAGAAGTGGGTCGGCGAGGCGCGGACCACCGTCGCCGCCACCGAGAAGCGCCTCAAGGGCACCGCGCCCGTCTCCGTCTTCGTCTACGACAGCGGCGACAAGACCGCCTTCACCGCGGGCGGCAAGGGCATCGGCAACGAACTCATCACCCGCGCCGGAGGCCGGAACGTCTTCTCCGACCTCGACAAGGCCTTCGGCGACGCCACCTGGGAGCAGGTCGTCGCCCGCAGGCCCGAGGTCGTCGTCATCTACGACTACGGCTCCACCACCGTCGAACAGAAGAAGAAGCGGCTCATCGACGACCCGGCCCTCAAGGACGTCCCCGCGATCAAGAACCGCCGGTTCGCCGTGATGCCGCTCTCCGACACCGTCCTCGGCGTCCGCGTCCCCGCGGCCGTCGACAAGCTGGCGGCCCAGCTCCACCCGGCCCGATGAACGCGGAGGCCCGCACCACGGGCGCATCCCCGGGAGAGCCGCCCGCCCCGCCACGCATCCCACCGACCCCCGAACCCCCGGACACCCCCACCACCGACCCCGCGCGGTCCGTCGGGCCCGAGTCGCCCACCGGACCCGCGCGGTCCGTCGGGCCCGAGTGGCCCGGGCGGGCCCGTGACTCTCGCTCCGGTCCGGCCGGGCGGGCCGGTGGTGGGAGTCTGCGGTACGCGGTCGTCGTCGCCGGACTGGTCCTCGCCCTCGCCGCCGCGGCCCTCGCCTCGCTCGCCCTCGGCTCCGTCCGCATCCCGCCCGGTCAGGTCCTCGACGCCCTCACCGGACGCGCCGCCGACCCCTCCCCGTTCCGCACGATCGTCCTCGACGTACGGCTGCCCCGGGTCCTGCTCGGCGCGGTCGTCGGCGCCGGGCTCGCCGTCGTCGGCGCCGTCCTCCAGGCCCTCGTCCGCAACCGGCTCGCCGACCCCTTCCTCCTCGGGATCTCCTCCGGCGCCTCCGCCGGAGCCGTCCTCGTCCTGGTCGCCGGCGGGGGAGTGGGCCTCGTGGGCGGCGTGACCACCACGCTCGCCCTGCCCGCCGGCGCCTTCGCGGGCGCCCTGCTCGCCCTCGTCCTCGTCTACGGGCTCGCGCGCCGCGGCGGCACCCTCACCAGCACCCGGCTCGTCCTCGCCGGGGTCGCCGTCTCCTACATCCTGTCCGCCCTCGCCACCCTGCTCCTGGTCGTCGCCGGACGCCCCGAGCAGTTCCAGGAGGCCATGTACTGGTCACTCGGCGGCCTCGGCAGCGCCCGCTGGGACACCCTGGTCCTGCCCGCCGCCGTCCTCGCCTTCGGCGTCGCCGCCCTCCTCACCCTCGCCCGCCCGCTCGACCTGCTCCTCGTCGGCGAGGAGGGCGCCACCGTCCTCGGCCTGGACACCGCCCGGTTCCGCGCCGCCGTCTTCGTCCTCGCCTCCCTCGTCACCGCCGTCATGGTCGCCGCCAGCGGAGCCGTCGGCTTCGTCGGCCTGATGGCCCCGCACGCCGCCCGGCTCGCCGTCGGCGCCCCGCACCGCCGGCTCCTCCCGGTCGCCGCGCTCGGCGGGGCGCTCGCCCTGGTCCTCGCCGACCTCGGCGCCCGGACCGTCGCCGCACCCCAGGACATCCCCGTCGGCGTCCTCACCGCCCTCACCGGCGGCCCGTTCTTCCTCTGGCTGATGCGCCGCCGCCCGGAAGGGGCGTCCCTGTGACCGAACTGCGCCTGCACGGCCTCTCGTACGAGAACCGGCTCCGCTCCGTCGACCTGACCGTCCGCCCGGGCGAGACCGTCGGCCTCATCGGACCCAACGGCAGCGGCAAGACCACCCTCCTGCGCTGCGTCTACGGCACCCTCACCCCCACGGCGGGCCGCGCCCTCCTCGACGGCGACGACCTCCACGCCCTCGGCCCCAAGGCCCGCGCCCGCCGCGTCGCCACCGTCCCCCAGGACAGCGCCCTCGAGTTCGAACTCACCGTCGGCGAACTCGTCGCCCTCGGCCGCTCCCCGCACAAACGGTTCTGGGAGGGCGACACCGGCGCCGACCGGGAGCGCGCCGAGGACGCCCTCGCCCGCGTCGGTCTCGCGGACCTCGCCGACCGGCCGTACCCCACCCTCTCCGGCGGCGAACGCCAACGCGCCCTGGTCGCCCGCGCCCTCGTGCAGGACCCGGCCCTCCTCGTCCTCGACGAACCCACCAACCACCTGGACATCCGCCACCAGCTCGACGTGCTCGCCCTCGTGCGTACCCTGGGCACCACCAACCTGCTCGCGCTGCACGACCTCAACCTGGCGGGGGCGTACTGCGACCGGATCTACGTCCTGGAGCGCGGAAGGCTCGTCACCGGCGGTACACCGGCCGAGGTCCTCACCCCCGCCCTCCTTGAGGCCGTCTACGGGGTGGATGCCGAGGTCATCCCGCATCCGAGGACGGGGAGCCCCACCGTCCTCTTCCAGCACCGTCCGGCAGTCGGGCAGGAATCATCCACCATGTGAGATCACATTCCGGAACCCGGACCGGGAATCGATACGATGAGCCCATGGTTTCCCACGACGTGAGCGAAGAGACTCCGGGCACAGTCCTGCTCGTCGCGCGCCTGCACGTCGACCTGTGCCGCCTCGCCAGCGCGATCTGTTCGTCCCGCGCTGCGCTCTGAGCGACCGGCCGAGCGCACTTACGTACGACCCCCCTCCGCGCGGGGGCCCCAGCAGCGCGCCCAACACGCCACTTCCGACAGGAGCCCACGCCATGGCCATCGAGGTCCGCATCCCGACCATCCTCCGCACCTACACCGACGGCGAGAAGGCCGTCGAGGGCAGCGGTGGCACCCTCGCCGAGCTCTTCGCCGACCTGGAGTCCCGCCACGCCGGGATCGAAGCCCGCATCGTGGACGACGGCAAGCTCCGCCGCTTCGTCAACGTCTACCTCAACGACGAGGACGTCCGCTTCCTCGACGGCATCGACACCAAGCTGACCGACGGCGACAACGTCACGATCCTGCCGGCCGTCGCCGGTGGCATGGTCTGATCCACATGCGCTACGACTCCTCGCTGGCGGCGGTCGGCAACACGCCGCTCGTCCGCCTCCCCCGGCTCTCGCCCTCGGACGACGTCCGCATCTGGGCGAAGCTGGAGGACCGCAACCCGACCGGCTCGGTCAAGGACCGCCCCGCGCTCCACATGATCGAGCAGGCGGAGAAGGACGGCCGCCTCACCCCCGGCTGCACCATCCTGGAGCCGACCAGCGGCAACACCGGCATCTCCCTGGCCATGGCCGCCAAGCTCAAGGGCTACCGCATCGTCTGCGTCATGCCCGAGAACACCAGCGAGGAGCGCCGCCAGCTGCTCTCCATGTGGGGCGCCGAGATCATCTCGTCCCCCGCGGCGGGCGGATCGAACACGGCGGTACGCGTCGCCAAGGAGATCGCGGCGGAGAACCCGACCTGGGTGATGCTCTACCAGTACGGCAACCCGCACAACGCGGGCGCCCACTACGCCACCACCGGCCCCGAGATCCTCGCCGACCTGCCCTCCATCACCCACTTCGTGGCGGGCCTCGGCACCACCGGCACCCTCATGGGAGTCGGCCGCTACCTGCGCGAGCAGAAGCCCGACGTCAAGATCGTCGCCGCCGAGCCGCGCTACGACGACCTCGTCTACGGCCTCCGGAACCTCGACGAGGGCTTCGTACCGGAGCTGTACGACGCCTCCGTCCTCACCACCCGCTTCTCCGTCGGCTCCGCCGACGCGGTCACCCGCACCCGCGAACTCCTTCAGCAGGAGGGCATCTTCGCGGGCGTCTCCACGGGTGCGGCCCTGCACGCGGCCATCGGCGTGGGCAACAAGGCGGTGAAGGCCGGCGAGAGCGCGGACATCGCCTTCGTCGTCGCCGACGGCGGCTGGAAGTACCTGTCGACCGGCCTCTACACGGCCAAGACGACAGAAGAAGCGATCGCAGCGGTCCAGGGCCAGCTCTGGGCGTAGACCCTTCGCCCACTCCGTTGCGGGTGGGCACAACGGAACGGCGCGCTCAGCCGCGCCCAGGCCCCCAGCGCCCGAACCCGCACCAGCAGGCCCCGCACCCCGAAGGCCGCAAACCGGTCACGCGCTACCGCGCCAGATGGCGGACCCGGTCCCAGAGGACCGGGT
>NZ_JBHTSA010000013.1:0-114918 GCF_042795405.1 Streptomyces sp. NPDC056480
CAGATCAGGTGGATTTTCGATCCCAATTTGCCGCGGTCGGTCGGATTCGGTCCCGCCAGTGGCCCCCTTTTGCCGCCCGCAGGCTGACCGAGTCGATCGCGCACCGCGACCAGTCCAGCTCGCCCCGCGCTCCGAGTTCGTCGAGGATCACGCGGTAGAGCTTCGCCCAGACCCGGTCCCGGCTCCACTGGGCGAACCGGCGGTAGACCGTGGGCCAGGCGGGGCCGAACACCGGCGGCAGTTGCCGCCAGGTGCAGCCCGAGGTCGCCACGTAGATGATCGCGGCCAGGGCTTCACGGTCTCCTGACCGACGGCGGCCACCGCCCTGCGGACGTATCACCACCGTCGGAGGCACCACTCGCCTGAACAAGACCCATAACTCGTCTGGCACCAACCGCTCGATGAGATCCGTCATGCACGGCTCAACGAACGATCACACCATAAGAAACGACGTCTAAGTGGGAACGAACCGCTCCCAGTCCACGTCGGCCACGGCCACGAACGTCTCGTCGAGGGTGAGCGCCTCGTGCAGCGCCTCGACGGCGAGGTCGGGCGCCATCGGACGGATGCCGACGCGCGCCAGGTACTCCTCGCCGTCTCCCTCGGCCATGCCTCCGCCGCCCCACAGGCCCCAGGCGACCGAGATCGCCCGCCGGCCGCGAGCCCGCAGCTGCTCCGCCACCGCGTCCAGGTAGGCGTTGGCGGCGGCATAGGCGCCGTGCAGCCCGCTGCCCCAGACCCCCGAGTTGGAGGAGAACAGCACCAGGTCGTCGACCGGGTGCTCGTCGAGGGCCGCGAGGAGGTTCCGTGTTCCGGTCACCTTCGCCCGCAGCAGCTCCGCGAACGCGGCGGGGTCCGACTCCTGCAGCGTGGTGCGCTGCGGTACCCCGGCGGCGTGGATGACCGTGGTGATCGGCGGGTGATCACCATCGCCGCCGAACAGGCCGGCCACCTGCTGGGGGTCGGCGATGTCACAGGCGACGACGGTGGTGGGGGTGCCTCCCGTCGTCAGCTCGCGGGCCAGATCGCCCGCGCCGGGCGCGTCCGGCCCGGTACGGCTGACGAGCACGATCCGCTCGGCGCCGTTCCGGGCCAGCCAGCGGGCCACATGGGCACCGAGCGCTCCGGTTCCTCCGGTGATCAGCGCGGTGCCACGGGGCTTCCACTCCCGGTCGCCGCGCGGGGGCGCCGGCGCGTGCTGGAGCCGGCGGGCGAAGGTGCCGCCCGGACGGAGGGCGAGCTGGTCCTCGACCGGCTCGGCCAGCGCGGCGGCCAACTGGGCACCGGTACCGGGCTGCCAGGCGGCGGGCAGGTCGATCAGACCGCCGTAGTGGTCGGGGTGTTCGAGGCCGAAGACCCGGCCGAGACCCCATACCGCAGCTGACACCGGGTCCGGGGCCCCGCTGCTCCCGGGTGCGTTGACCGCACCACGGGTCAGCACCCACAGCCGGGCGCCTTCCTGCTCCACGACGGTCTGCAGGACCGCCAGTACGGCGGCCGGCCCGACGGGCAGGTCCGGGTGTCGCGGATGGCTCCGGTCCAACCCGGTCGGCAGGTACGCGATGTGCTCGGCGCCCACGAGCAGCTCAGCGAGGCCGGCGCGGTGGACGTCGTGGTCGGGGTCGGGATCGGCGGGCAGCACCCGCACCTCGACCTTGGCACCGGCCTGCTCCAACGCCGCCTGAACATCGCCGACTTCGGTCTCGTCGTGGCACAGCAGCAGCCACCGCCGGTGCAGCCGATCGGCGTGCCGGGCGGCCAGCGGTGTCCAGCCCACGCGGTAGCGCCAGACGTCGCTCGGGGAGGCACCGACCTGCTGCACGACGTCCGCCGCAGTAGCGGACGCCGTGATGGCGGGCGCGTCGAGCCAGTACCGCTGCCGCTGGAAGGCGTACGTGGGCAACTCGACCGGCTCCACGGCGGGCAGCAGGTCACGCCATGCCACCGGCAGACCGGCGGCCCAGGCCGCACCCAGGCTGGTCAGCAGCTGTACGGCTTCGGGCTGGTCGCGGCGCAGGGTGTGCAGCACCCGCCCTTCGCCGTCGCCGTCACCGCCGTGCGTGTCGCCGTCGCCGTCGCCGTCGCCGAGGACGGTCGACAGGGCGAGCCCGAGCACCGGGTGAGGGCCGACCTCGACGAACAGGACCCGGCCCTGGCCGTGCGCGGCGCGGACGGCGGTCTCGAACAGCACCGGCTGCCGAAGGTTCCGGTACCAGTACCCGGCATCCAGCTCATCGTCGGCGACCAGCTCACCGGTGACCGTCGACCACATCGCCACCTCACTGCCACACGAGGACAGCCCTTCGAGTCCGGCCCGCAACTCCCCGGCGATCTGCTCCACCTGCTCGTGGTGCGAGGCGTAGTCGACCTCGATGCGCCGGGCCCGTATCTCCAGCCCCTCCAGCCGAGCACACAGTGCGGCGATCTCCTCGGGCGGACCGCTCACCACGATCTGCCCCGGCGCGTTCACCGCCGCCACCGTCACCGACGGCGGCAGAAACTCCTCCGCCTTCTCCACGTCCAGCGAGATCGAGGCCATCGCACCGTGGCCGGCCAGCTGCCGCAACGCGCGCGACCGCAGCGCGACCACCCGGGCTCCGTCCTCGACACTCAGCCGACCCGCGACCACGGCAGCCGCGATCTCGCCCTGCGAATGACCCACCACGGCATCAGGCACCACACCCGCCGCACGCCAGACCTCCGCGAGGGACACCATCACCGCCCACAGCACCGGCTGAACCACATCCACCCGGTCCAGCCAGTCGCACTCCTCACCCGACAGGACCGCCCTCAGCGACCAGTCGACGAACGGCTCCAGAGCCCGCTCGCACACGGCCATCCGCTCGGCGAACACCGGCCACGAGAGCAGGAGTTCACGCCCCATCCCCAGCCACTGACCACCCTGTCCGGGGAAGACGAACACCACACCGGAGTCCGTCGTCCGCCTCAGCGGCGACCGCCCGTCGGCGACCAACTCGTCAAGTCGATCCAGCAGTTCAGCCACGTCAGCGCCGACGACGACAGCCCGCTGTTCCAGGGCGGCCCTGCCGGCCAACTCGGCCGCCACTCCCGCCATCCACTCGCGGTCGACCACACCCGCAGCCCGCCGAGCCCGTACGAAGCCGGCCAGCTGGGCCGCCTGACCGCGCAGGCCGTCGTCACCACGGCCCGACACCACCCACGGCACCGGACCCTCACCCAGCGACGTCGCCGGGGGCTTCGCCCCTGCCGTCCGCTCCACGGCCGTGGGCGCCCCTGTCGTGGCCACGTCTGCCGTGGGCGCCTCCTCCAGGATCACGTGGACGTTGGTGCCGCTGACGCCGAACGAGGAGACACCCGCCCGCCGCGGGCGGCCCTCGGTCCGCCACGGCACCGGCTCGGTCAGCAGCCGTACGTCACCGGTCGCCCAGTCCACGTGCGGCGACGGGGTGTCGGCGTGCAGCGTGGCCGGAAGCTGGTGGTGCCGCAGCGCCATCACCATCTTGATCACACCGGTCACGCCGGAGGCGGCCTGTGTGTGTCCGATGTTCGACTTGACCGAGCCCAGCCACAGGGGCCGGCCCTCCGGCCGGTCCTGGCCGTACGTGGCCAGAAGGGCCTGTGCCTCGATCGGGTCACCGAGCCTGGTGCCCGTGCCGTGGGCCTCCACGGCATCGACCTCGCCGGCGTCGACCTGCGCGTTCGCAAGCGCCTGGCGTATCACCCGTTGCTGCGACGGGCCGTTCGGTGCCGTCAGACCGTTCGACGCACCGTCCTGGTTCACTGCGGAGCCGCGTACCACGGCCAGCACCCGGTGACCGTTCGCCACCGCGTCCGACAGCCGTTCGAGCAGCAGCAGACCGACGCCCTCGGCCATGCCCATGCCGTCCGCGTCGGCGGAGAAGGACCGGCACCGGCCGTCCGGCGACAGCGCGCCCTGCTTGCTGAACGCGAGCAGTGCTCCCGGCGACCCCATGACGGCGACGCCTCCGGCGAGCGCGAGCGAGCACTCCCCGAGCCGCAGCGCCTGGGTGGCAAGGTGCACACCGACGAGCGACGACGAGCACGCCGTGTCGACGGTGACCGCCGGCCCCTCGAGACCGAAGGTGTACGCGATACGGCCCGACAGCACACTCGACGCACCACCGGTGAGCAGATGCCCCTCGGTGCCCTCCGGAACGGCTGCCAGGTTCGCTCCGTAGTCCTGGTAGTTGGAGCCGACGAAGACGCCCGTCGAGGTTCCCGCCAGCGACTCCGGGTCGATCCCGGCGCGTTCGAAGGCCTCCCACGCGGTCTCGAGGAGCAGCCGCTGCTGCGGGTCCATCGCGCGGGCCTCACGGGGGCTGATGCCGAAGAACTCCGGATCGAAGAGGGCGGCGTCGTGCAGGAAGCCTCCGCCCCGGGCGGACACGCCGTTCGAGCCCTCACGGTCCGGCCGACGCAGCGAACCGGCGTCCCACCCGCGGTCGAAGGGGAAGCCCGAAACGGTCTCGCCCTGTGCGGAGAGGAGGTCCCAGAGGTCCTCCGCGGACTGCACACCGCCGGGAAGACGGCAGCTCATGCCGACGATGGCGATGGGCTCCCCGCTGAACGCCACGGGCCGCGGGGCGTTCTCGGTGGCGGGCCGACCGCCCCACACCTCGGCCTTGAGGAAGGCGGCGAGAGCACGCGGTGTGGGGTAGTCGAACACCACCGTCGCGGGCAGCCGGATCCCCAGAGCGGCACCGAGCCGGTTGCGGAGGTCGACGGCGGTCAGCGAGTCGAACCCGACGTCACGGAGCGCGCGGTGGGGGCCGATGGCGTCCAGGCCGGTGTGACCGAGCACGGAGGCCGCCTCGGTCCGAACGGTCTCGAGGAGGGCCGCGTCCCTCTCGGCCTCGGTCGCCGTGGCCAGCCTCTCCACCAGTGCCGATGAGGAGGCGGCCGGGGCCGTGGAGTCCTGCGCGGCGGGCTCGAGGGCACGTACCTCGGGAAGCTCGGAGAGCAGGGGCCGCGGCCTCGCCGCGGTGAAGACGGGAACGAACGTGGGCCAGTCGACCTCGGCGATCGCCAGGACCGTCTCCTCGCCGGCGAGGACCTGGGCGAGCGCGTCCAGCGCCCGCTCGCGGTCGAGGAACGGCAATCCCTGACGGTACATCTGGTCGGGGTCGACGCGTCCGAGGGCCAGCTCGGTGTCCCAGATGCCCCATGCCACGGACGTGATCGGCTGCGACGCGGCCCGGCTCTCGGCCAGCGCGTCGAGATACGCGTTCGCGGCGGCGTACGCGCCGTGCACGCCGCTGCCCCAGATTCCGGCGATGGACGAGAACAGCACCAGCCGGACATCGGGGTGGTGCGCGGCGAGCAGATCGGCGAGGTGCGTGGCGCCGGTGCACTTGGCGCCCAGGACGGTGCTCAGATGCTCCGGCGTGGCGTCGCGCAGGCGGGCCAGCTCGATGATCGCGGCGGCGTGGATGACGGTGGTGATCGGCGGGTTTCCGGCGCCCGTGTCATCCAGGACCTCGGCCAGCTGCCCCGCATCCGTGATGTCACAGGCCCTGACCGTGGTCGGCGTACCGGCCGCAGTCAGCTCCTCCGCCAGCTCGACCGCACCCGGAGCCGCCGGCCCCGACCGGCTGACCAGAACCAGACGCTCGGCCCCGTTCCCGGCCAGCCACCGCGCCAGATGCGAACCCAGACCACCCGTACCACCCGTCACCACCACGGTCCCACTCGGCCGCCACCGCCCACCACCACCAACGACCGGCACAGGAGCACGACGCAACCGACGAACGAAGACCCCATCCGCACCGACCGCCAGCTGATCCTCCACCGACGCCAACGCCGTCACCAACAGACCACCGGTACCGGACTCCCACACCGCCGGCAGATCGACCAGACCACCGTAACGAGCCGGGTGCTCAAGACCGAAGACCCGGCCAAGACCCCACACCGCCGCCGACACCGGATCAGCAACCGAACCGTTCCCCGGCGCGGACACCGCACCCCGCGTCACCACCCACAACCGGGCACCCTCGCACTCCACGACACCCTGCATCACCGCGAGCGCAGCGGCGAGGCGAACCGACAGGCCGCCCGTCGCGCCATCGGAGGCGGCAGCGGACGCGGCTTCGGTATCGGCACCAGCACCATGGTCGAAGCCGGCCGGCAGGTACGCGATGTGCTCGGCGCCCGCGAGCAGTTCCGTCACACCGGCGCGATCGGCGTCGCGGTCGGTCGGCAGCACCCGCACCTCGACCTGGGCACCGGCCTGCTCCAACGCCGCCCGCACGTCGCCGGCTTCGGTTACGTCGTGGCAGAGCAGCAGCCACTTCCGAGGCAGCCCACCTGCGTGCCGGGCCGCCAGCGGCGTCCAGCCCACCCGATAACGCCACGCGTCGGAATCGGAGATGCCAGTCCCCATCGCCACCGGCGGCGCGCCCAGCCAGTAACGCTCACGCTGGAAGGCGTACGTGGGCAAGGCCACCGGCTCGACGACGGGCAGCAACTCCCGCCACGCCACCGGCAGACCGGCAGCCCAGGCCGCACCCAGACCGGACAGCAGCTGCGCGGCCTCGGGCTGGTCGCGACGCAGGGTATGCAGCACCCGCCCGTTTCCATCGCGGTCGCCGTCGCCGAGGACGGTCGACAGGGCGAGCCCGAGCACCGGGTGGGGGCCGACCTCGACGAACATGCCCCGCCCCCGGCCGGACGCGGCGCGGACAGCGGTCTCGAAGAGCACCGGCTGTCGCAGGTTCCGGTACCAGTACCCCGCGTCCAGCTCCTCATCGGCGACCAGCTCACCGGTGACCGTCGACCACATCGCCACCTCACTGCCACACGAGGACAAGCCCGCGAGTCCGGCCCGCAACTCCCCGGCGATCTGCTCCACCTGCGCGTGGTGCGAGGCGTAGTCGACCTCGATGCGCCGGGCCCGTATCCCCAGCCCCTCCAGCCGGGCACACAGTGCGGCGATCTCCTCGGGCGGACCGCTCACCACGATCTGCCCGGGAGCATTCACCGCCGCCACGGTGACACCCGACGGCAGGTACGCCTCCGCCTTCTCCACGTCCAGCGAGACCGAGGCCATCGCACCGTGACCGGCCAGCTGCCGCAACGCGCGCGACCGCAGAGCAACGACCCGAGCGCCGTCCTCCACCGTCAACCGACCCGCCACCACCGCAGCCGCGATCTCACCCTGCGAATGACCCACCACCACATCCGGCACCACACCCGCCGCACGCCACGCCTCAGCCAGCGACACCATCACCGCCCACAACACCGGCTGCACCACATCCACCCGGGCCGACCACTCCTCGTCCGCACCCGTCAACACATCACGCAACGACCAGTCCACGAACGGGTCCAAGGCCCGCTCACACACGGCCATCCGCTCCGCGAACACCGGCCACGAAAGCAGCAGTTCACGACCCATCCCCACCCACTGACCACCCTGACCGGGGAAGACGAAGACGACTCCGGAGTCCGTCCGCGCGGGCAGCGACCGCTCGGCGGCCATCAGCTCTTCGAGTCCCGCAAGGAGTTCGTCCGCGTCCGCGCCGACCACCACGGCCCGCTGCTCCAGGGCGGCCCGTCCGGCCAGCCCCGCAGCGACACCCGCGATCCACTCCCGGTCGGCCGGGCCCGCGGCCCGCCGGCTGCGGACGAACTCGGCGAGGCGCGCAGCCTGGCCCCGTACGCCCGCCGTGTCCCGCCCCGACACCACCCAGGGCACCGGGCCGGACAGGTCCACCTCGCGCTCGGGAACGGGCGCGGCCTCGGGCGCCTCCTCCAGGATCACGTGCGCGTTGGTGCCGCTGACCCCGAAGGACGACACGCCCGCACGTCGCAGCCGCCCCTCCGCCGGCCAGGGCACCGGCTCCGTCAGCAGACGCACGTCACCGGCCGACCAGTCGATGTGCGGGGAGGGCTCGTCGACGTGCAGGGTCTCCGGCAGCCGCCCGTACCGCATGGCCATCACCATCTTGATGACCCCGGCCACACCCGCGGCGGCCTGCGTGTGCCCGATGTTCGACTTCACCGAGCCCAGCCACAACGGACGGTCCTCGGGCCGGTCCTGGCCGTACGTCGCGAGCAGCGCCTGCGCCTCGATCGGGTCACCCAGCCTCGTCCCGGTGCCGTGCGCCTCCACGACGTCCACATCACCGGCGGACAGACCCGCGTTCGCCAGGGCCTGCCGGATCACCCGCTGCTGCGACGGGCCGTTCGGCGCCGTCAGGCCGTTCGAAGCGCCGTCCTGGTTGACGGCCGATCCGCGCAGCACCGCAAGCACCCGGTGACCGCTCGCCACCGCGTCCGACAAGCGTTCGAGCAGCACCAGGCCGACGCCCTCGGCGGGACCGAACCCGTCCGCCGCCGCCGAGAACGCCTTGCACCGTCCGTCGGCCGAAAGGCCCCGCTGCCGGCTGAACTCCACGAAGGTCTGCGGCGTCGACATCACGGAGACGCCGCCGGCCAGGGCCATGGAGCACTCGCCGGAGCGCAAGGCCTGCGCCGCCATGTGCAGCGCCACGAGCGAGGAGGAGCACGCGGTGTCCACGGTCACCGCCGGGCCCTCGAAGCCGAAGGTGTACGCCACTCGGCCGGAGGCCACGCTGCCCGCGCTGCCGTTGCCGAGATAGCCTTCGAGCTCCGACGGCACGGCGCTCAGCCGCGAGCCGTAGTCGTGGTACATGAGCCCGGCGAACACGCCCGTGCGGCTTCCCCGGAGTCCCGCCGGGTCCACCCCGGCGTCCTCCAGCGTCTCCCAGGCGACTTCGAGGAGCAGCCGCTGCTGCGGGTCCGTCGCCAGGGCCTCGCGCGGGCTGATCCCGAAGAAGTCGGCGTCGAACTCGGCGGCGTCGTGCAGGAATCCGCCCTGACGGACGTAGCTGTGTCCGAGGCGTCCCGCGTCGGCGTCGTACAGTCCCTCGACGTCCCATCCCCGGTCGGCGGGGAACGGCCCCACGCCGTCCACGCCGTCGGCGACCATGCGCCAGAGGTCGTCGGGGGAGCTCACACCGCCCGGGAAGCGGCAGCCGATTCCCACGATGGCGATCGGCTCGGCGGCCGCCTCCGCGTGGAGGTTCTCGGCCGAGGGCGACGCGACGGTCCCGTGCGCCCTGTCGGCCGGGAACAGCAGCTCGTGCAGCAGGCCCGCGACGGCGGCCGGGGTGGGATGGTCGAAGAGCAGCGTCACCGGCAGCCGCAGTCCGGTCGCGGCGGCCAGGCGGTTGCGCAGTTCGACGGAGGTGAGGGAGTCGAACCCGGCGTCCTGGAAGGACTGGTCGGTGTCGACGTGTGCCGGGGAGGTGTGGCCGAGGACGACCGCGGTGTTGCTGCGGACCAGGTCGAGCAGCCGGGTGGCCCGCTCGGTGCCCGACAGCGCGTCCAGCCGTGCCCGGAGGTCGTCGTCCGACGGTTCCGCCGTGCTCGGCGGGGTGGCTGCGGCGGCCCGCCGCGAGGGCGCGGGGGCGGCCAGGGCACGCAGCATCCCGGTCGCGGGCGCCCGGGCCGCGTCGATCTTCGCGGGTACGAGGTGGGCGTCCTGACCGGCCAGCGCGGCGTCCAGCAGGAGCAGTGCCTCCTCGGTGGGCAGCGGGCGCAGTCCGGCTCGGTGCATGCGGGCCAGGTCGGCGCGGCCGAGGTGGCCGGTCATGCCGCTGGCCTGGGCCCATTGGCCCCAGCCCAGGGAGAGGGCGGGCAGGCCGTCGGCGCGTCGCCGGTGCGCGAGGGCGTCGAGGTAGGCGTTGGCCGCCGCGTAGTTGGCCTGTCCCGGTCCGCCGAGGGTGGCCATCACGGAGGAGAAGAGGACGAAGGCGGTGAGATCCATGTGCCGGGTCAGGTCGTGCAGGTGCCAGGCGGCGTCCGCCTTCGGGCGCAGGGCCGCCTGGACGTGGGTCTCCTCGAGTGCCGGGAGGGTGGCGTCGGCCAGCACGCCGGCGGCGTGGAACACCGCGGTCAGCGGGTGCTCGGCCGGGATGTCGGCGAGCAGCGCGGCGAGCGGGGCGCGGTCGGCGGTGTCGCACGCGGCGAGGGTGACCTCGGCGCCCAGGACGGTGAGTTCGGCGCGCAGGGTCTCGGCCTCCGGCGCGTCGGCACCCTGACGGCTGGTCAGCAGGAGTCGGCTCACGCCGTGGTGGGTGACGAGGCGCCGGGCGAGCAGCCGGCCGAGGGTGCCGGTGCCGCCGGTGATCAGTACGGTGCCGCCCTCTGCCGGACGGAAGGGCGTACCGCTTTCGGCACGGAGCCGGTGGACGAGCCGGGGCGTACGGATCTCACCCGCGCGCAGGGCCAGTTGCGTCTCCCCGGTGGCGATCGCGACGGCAAGCGTGTCGGCGGCCGGATCGGCGTCGGCGCGGGTCTCGGCGTCGGCGCGGGTGTCGGCCTCGGCGTGCGTGTCGGCGGCCGGATCGGCGTCGGCACGGGTGTCGGCATCGGCGCGGGTGTCGGCTTCGGCCTGGGTGTCGGTCTGGATGTGGGTGTCGGTGTCGGTGTCGGTGTCGGTGTCCAGCAGGAGGAACCGGCCGGGGTATTCCGACTGTGCCGACCGGAGCAGGCCCCAGACCGCGGCGGCCGCGGGATCGACGGGGCCGTCGGCCGGGCCGGTGCGGACGGCCGAGCGGGTGACGACGGCCAGCGGAACGTCCGTGAACCGCTCGTCTGCCAGCCACTCCTGGAGGAAGCCGAGCGTCTCGGTCACCAGGTCGTGCGTGCGCGCCGGTTGCGCCGGATCCTCCGCCGTTCCGGCGCCGGTCTGCCCAGGGTGGTAGGAGACCAGCGCCGGAACCGGCGTGCCGCTGTCCACCGCGCGGGCCAGTTCGGCGAGCCCGGGGTAGGTGTCGGCGCCCCGGGGGTGGGCGCCGTGCGGCGACGGGTCGACGACCGCCCGTTCGCGGGCCGGCCGGGGGACGTCCGGCGCCGCGAGGGTGGTCCAGTCGACCAGGTACAGATCGTGCTGGGCGGCGGGGGCGGCGAGCTGCTCGACGTCGACCGGGCGCAGCGTCAGCGCGTCCACCTCGGCGACGAGCCCCCCAGCGGGGTCGGTCGCGGTCAGGCGGGTGGCGCCGTCGGGCCGCCGGCGCAGCTGCACCCGCAGCGCGGTCGCGGCAGTCGCCCGCAGCCGTACCCCGGTCCAGGAGAAGGGGAGCCGGACCCGGGTGTCGTCCCACACCAGCGGGTGCAGGGCGGCGTCGAGCAGAGCGGGGTGCAGTCCGTACGCTCCGGCGTCCGGTGTGAGCGGGCCGTACAGCTCGACGTCGCAGAACAGGTCGTCGCCCAGGCGCCAGAGCCGGCGCAGTCCGCGGAACGCGGGCCCGTAGCCGAAGCCCAGTGCGTCGAGGTGGGTGTAGGCCTCGTCCACCGGGACGGCCTCGGCCCCGGCCGGTGGCCAGGAGGCGACAGGCTCCGACGGGAGGGACGCGTCGGCGGCGGGCGCGAGGGTACCGCGCGCGTGGCAGGTCCACGCGGGCCGCTCGCCGCTGTCGGCGGAGTGGACGGCGACGGGCCGTCGGCCGTCCGCGTCCGGGGCTCCGACGACCACCTGGGTGCGTACGGTGCCGGCGGTGGGCAGCACGAGGGGGGCCTGGAGCACCAGTTCCTCGATGTCCGGGCAGCCTGTCCGGTCGCCGGCCTGGACGGCCAGCTCGACGAAGGCCGTGGCGGGCAGCAGGACGGTGCCGTGCACGGCGTGGTCGGCCAGCCAGGGCTGGGTCTGGAGCGACAGCGTGCCGGTGAGCGCGGCCCCGCCGTCGTCGGCGAGGGGGACGGCCGCGGGGAGCAGCGGGTGTGCGGTGGTGTCGAGCCCTGCCGCGGACACGTCCGGTGCGCCGCTCGAAGGCGTCAGCCAGTGGCGCCGGCGCCGGAAGGGATAGGTGGGCAGCTCGACCGGGTGCGCGGGAGCGGTCCGGTCGAGCGGGTCCCAGCGGACGGGGGTGCCGGTGACGTGCAGGCCCGCCAGGGAGGTCAGGACGTTCGCCAGGCCGCCCTCGTCCCGGTGCAGCGTGCCGGTGACGGACGCGGACGCGCCGTCGTCGCCGTGGTGTTCGAAGGTGCTCTGGAGGGCGAGGGTGAGGACCGGGTGCGGGCTGATCTCGACGAAGTTCCGGTGTCCGGCGGCGAGCAGTTCGCCGGTGACGTCGGCGAAGCGGACCGTCTGCCGGAGGTTGCGGAACCAGTAGTCGGCGTCCAGCGTCCTGGTGTCGGCGATCTCGGCGCCGGTGACGGTGGAGTGGAAGGGGATGTCGCCGCGCCGCGGTGTGATCCCGGCAAGATCGACGGCCAGTTGCTCCCGGACGGGTTCGACCTGCGCGGAGTGCGAGGCGTAGTCGACGGCGATGCGCCGTGCGGACACCTGGCGCCCGGCGCATGCGGCGAGCAGTTCGGTCAGTGCGTCCGCGTCTCCGGCGACGACGACGGCCCTGGGGCCGTTGACGGCCGCCACCTCCAGGCGGTCGCCCCAGGGGCCGATCAGCTCGGCGACCTCGGGCAGCGGCAGCGGCAGGGACGCCATGCCGCCCCGGCCGGCGAGCACCGCGAGGGCCTGGCTGCGCCTGCACACGATCCGGGCGGCGTCGTCCAGGGACAGCGCGCCCGCGAGGTGCGCCGCGGCTATCTCTCCCTGGGAGTGCCCGACGACCGCGTCGGGCCGGACACCGTGCGTCTCCCAGGTGCGGGCCAGGGAGACCATCACCGCGAAGAGCACCGGCTGGACGACGTCGACCCGGTCGAGGGTGGGCGCGTCCGGCTCTCCGCGCAGCACGGCCAGGGGCGAGAACTCCAGATACGGCTGGAGCGCCGCGGCGCAGTCGGTCAGGTGCTCGCGGAAGACCGGTGACTCGTCCATGAGCCGTACGCCCATCCCGGCCCACTGGGAGCCCTGGCCGGGAAAGACGAAGACGGTCCTGCGGTCGGCGGTGGCGGTGGTGGTCGTGGTGGTGTCCTGGACGAGGTGGCGGGCGGTCTCGCCGTCGGCGAGCGCACGCAGGCCGGTCAGGAAGGCGTCGCGGTCGCCGCCGATCACCACGGCCCGGTGGGTGAGCGCGGCCCGTCCCGCGTCGAGGGTGTGCGCGACGTCGGTGGGAGGGGCGTCGGGGTGGTCGCGCAGCCAGTCGTGCAGCAGCTCGGCCTGGCGGCGCAGCGCGCGCGGGTCGCGGGCGGACAGCGGCCACGGCACGGCCGCCGGGACAGGACCGGCGGTCTCGGACTCCCGCTCCCCCGGCGGCTGTTCCAGGATGACGTGGGCGTTGGTGCCGCTGATGCCGAACGACGACACGCCGGCGCGGCGCGGCCGGTCCACCTCCGGCCAGGGCCTGGGCTCGGGCAGCAGCGCGGCGGCGCCCGCGTCCCAGTCGACGTGCGAGGACGGGCGGTCCAGATGGAGGGTGCGGGGCAGCACGCCGTGCCGCATCGCCATGACCATCTTGATCACGCCGGCGACTCCGGCGGCGGCCTGGGGGTGCCCGATGTTCGACTTGAGCGATCCGAGCAGCACCGGCCGGTCGGCGGGGCGGTCCTGGCCGTAGGTGGCGAGGACGGCCTGCGCCTCGATCGGGTCGCCCAGGGTCGTGCCGGTGCCGTGTGCCTCGACGGCGTCCACGTCGGCCGCCGCGAGTCCGGCCGTGGCCAGCGCCTGCCGGATGACTCGGCGCTGGGCTCCTCCGTTGGGTGCGGTCAGGCCGTTGCTGGCACCGTCCTGGTTCACCGCGGAGCCGCGCAGGACGGCCAGGACCCGGTGTCCGTTGCGGGTCGCGTCGGACAGCCGCTCGATGAGGAGGACGCCCACGCCCTCGCTCCAGGCGGTGCCGTCGGCGGCCTCGGCGAACGGCTTGCAGCGCCCGTCCGGGGCCAGTCCGCGCTGCCTGCTGAACTCGGCGAACATCCCGGGCGTCGCCATGACGGTCACACCGCCGGCCAGGGCCATGGAGCACTCGCCGCGCAGCACCGCCTGCCGGGCCAGGTGCAGCGCCACCAGCGAGGAGGAGCACGCCGTGTCGACGGTCAGCGCCGGTCCTTCCAGGCCCAGCGTGTACGCCACCCGCCCGGACGCCACGCTGGAGGAGCTGCCGGTGAGCACGTACCCCTCGTAGCCGGCGGGCGCGTCGTCGAGACGGGAGCCGTAGTCCTGCGAGGTCGCGCCGAGGAACACACCGGTGTCGCTGCCGCGCAGCACGGTGGGGTCGACCCCGGCTCGCTCCAGTGCCTCCCACGAGGTCTCCAGGAGCAGCCGCTGCTGGGGGTCCATCGCGTCGGCCTCGCGCGGGCTGATGCCGAAGAAGGCCGCGTCGAACCGGGTCGCGTCGTGCAGGAAGCCGCCCTGTCGTACGTAGCTCCGCGGGCCGTTCTCCGGGTGCGGGTCGAACAGTTCGTCGAGCCGCCAGCCGCGGTCCTCGGGGAACTCCGTGATGGCGTCGGTTCCTTCGGCGAGCAGCCGCCACAGGTCCTCGGGGGACCGGACGTCGCCGGGGAAGCGGCAGCCGATGCCGACGATCGCGACCGGGTCGGCCTCGTCGGGGACCGGGCCGGGGGCGATCGTGGCGTCGGGCGCCGCCTGGAGCAGTTCGTTCCACAGGTGGCGGGCCAGGCGGGCCGGGGTCGGGTGTTCGAACAGAACGGTGGCGGGCAGGCGCAGGCCGGTCGCGGTGTTCATCCGCCGCCGCATCTCGACGGCCGTCATCGAGTCGAAGCCGAGGTCCCGGAACGACCGGTCGGCCTCGATGCCCTCCGCGGAGTCGTGCTCCAGGACGAGTGCCGCCCCGTGGCGGACCAGGTCGAGCATCATCCGGTCGCGGTCGGCCTGTCGGAGCCCGGCGAGCCGGTCCGCCAGGGGCTGCCGACCGGCTGCCGTGGTGGGCGGCTCCTCGTCCTCGTCGGTCTCCGGGGCTGGGAGCAGCGGGGAGGCGGCCGGCGGTGAGACGGTCTCCCGCGCCGTTCCGGCGGGCGCCTCCCACCAGTGGCGCTCACGCTGGAAGGGGTAGGTCGGGAGCGGCACGCGCCGTCCGTCCGGGTCGGCGAGGAACGCCGACCAGTCCACGGCGGTGCCCTGGGTGTGGGCCTCGGCCAGGCTGGTCAGGAACCGCCGGCTGCCGCCGTCGTCCCGGCGCAGCGAGCCCGTGCGGGCGGCGGGCACCCCGGCCGCCTCGGCGGTGTCGGCCACGGCGGCGAGCAGGGCCGGGTGCGGACTGCACTCCACGAACTGCCGGTGCCCGTCGGCCAGCAGCAGCCGTACGGTCTCCTCGAACCGGACCGTGCGCCGCAGGTTCCGGAACCAGTAGGCGGCGTCGAGAGCGGTGGTGTCCACGACCCCGCCGGTGACCGTCGAGTAGAAGGGGATCTCTCCCGAACGCGCGGACACACCGGCGAGGGACCGGACGAGGTCCTCACCGATCTCCTCGGTCTGCGTCGAGTGGGAGGCGTAGTCGACGGGCAGACGGCGGGCCTGGAAGCCCTCCCCCGCCACCTGGTCCACGAAGCGGTCCACCGCGTCGGGTGCACCGGCGACCACCGTCGACACCGGCCCGTTCACGGCCGCGACGGACAGATCACCCGCGGCGCTTTCGACACGTCGGGCGACCTCGTCGGCGGGCAGCGACACCACGGCCATGGCGCCCCGGCCCGACAGGCTCCGCAGCGCCCGGCTCCGCACGGCGACGATGCGGGCCGCGTCCTCCAGGGACAG
Source organism: Streptomyces sp. NPDC056480 (assembly GCF_042795405.1). Classification (NCBI taxonomy): domain Bacteria; kingdom Bacillati; phylum Actinomycetota; class Actinomycetes; order Kitasatosporales; family Streptomycetaceae; genus Streptomyces; species Streptomyces sp. NPDC056480. The sequence continues at coordinate 15,635 of NZ_JBHTSA010000013.1, forward strand.
CGCCCCCGACACGTGGGCGGCCGCGATCTCGCCCTGGCTGTGGCCCACCACCGCCGCCGGACGCACGCCCAGCGATTGCCACAGCCGGGCCAGTGATGTCATCACCGCGAACAGGGCGGGCTGCACCACGTCCACCCGGTCGAGGGAGGGTGCTCCGGGCTCCCCTCGGAGCACCGGCAGCAACGACCAGTCGACGTGCGGCCGCAACGCCCTTGCGCACGCCCGCAGATGCTCGGCGAAGACCGGGAACTCCTCGTACAGTTCCAGCCCCATGCCGGCCCACTGCGAGCCCTGGCCGGGAAAGACGAACACGACGTCACCCGGGACGGCCCGCCCCGTCACCACGTCCGGTGAGGGCTTCGCGTCCGCCAGCGCCGCCAGCGCACCCGTCCGTGCCGTACGGTCGTCGCCGAGGACCACGGCCCGGTGCTCGAACAGCGTGCGGTGGTCGGCCAGTGTGCGGCCGACGTCGGCGGGCCGCAGGTCCGGTGCGGACTCGACGCGGGCGCGCAGGCGTTCCGCCTGGTCGCGGAGCGCGTCGGCGGAGCGGCCCGAGAGCACCCACGGCACCGTACGGTGCCGGGTCTCCTCCCCCGCGCCCTCGCCGTCGCTGCCTCCGGTCCCGGCGCCGGACCCGTCGGGTGCGGCGGCCAGCACGACATGGCAGTTGGTGCCTCCCATGCCGAACGAACTGACACCGGCGAAGGCCGGGCCCGTGCCCTCGGGCCAGGGCGTGGGCTCCTGGACGACGCTCAGCCGCAGCTCGTCCAGGGGGATGTCCGGGTGGGCCCGGGTGAAGTTCAGGCTCGGCGGGATCCGGCGACGGGCCAGTGACAGGACGGTCTTGACCAGACCGGCGATGCCCGCGGCGCCCTCCAGGTGGCCGATGTTGGTCTTCACCGATCCGACGAGGAGCGGCCTGGCCGCCGGCCGGCCCGCGGAGAGTGCGGCGCCCAGCGCGCTCGCCTCGACGGGGTCGCCGACGCGCGTGCCGGTGCCGTGCAGTTCCACGTATCCCACGTGGTCGGGTGTCACTCCGGCACGCCGGTACGCCGCCCGGAGCACCTCCGTCTGCGCCCGTGTGCTGGGGCTGGTCAGGCTCGCGCCGCCGCCGTCGTTGTTGACGGCGCTGCCCCGGATCACGCAGTGGACGACGTCGCCGTCGGCCCGCGCCCGGTCCAGGGGCTTGAGCACCACCACGGCCCCGCCCTCGCCGCGTACGAATCCGTCGGCGCGGTCGTCGAAGGTGTGGCTGCGGCCCGTGGGCGAGAGGGCGCCGAAGCGGGCGGCGGCCACGGCGCTCTCCGGAGCGAGATTGAGGTGCACTCCGCCGACGAGCGCGATCTCGGACTCTCCCCGGCGCAGGCTCTCCGCCGCCAGGTGCACCGCGACCAGGGACGACGACTGGCCGGTGTCGACGGTCAGGCTCGGCCCGTTCAGGCCGAGGCGGTAGGAGACCCGGTTGGCGATGAGGCTCCGGTGCAGGCCGGTGAAGCTGTGCGCGCCGATCGTCGCCATGCCCTGGCGGTGCGAAAGGCGGGCGTAGTCGTCCGCGATCGCGCCGACGAACACCCCTGCCGCCCGGCCGCGCAGCGTCTCCGGGACGATTCCCGCGTCCTCGATTGCCTCCCAGCACAGTTCGAGCGTCAGCCGCTGCTGCGGGTCCATGCTCCGCGCCTCGCGCGGTGAGACACCGAAGAACCCCGCGTCGAACCGGTCCACCTCGTCGAGGAAGGCGCCCCGGCGGGCCGCCTCCTCGGTGGGCTCCTCCTGCCATCGGCCCGCCGGCACCTGCCCGACGGCGCTGCGGCCGTCCGTCAGCAGTCGCCAGAACTCCTCGGGCGTGGCGGCCCCGGGGAGCCGGCAGGACATCCCGACCACGGCGATCGGCTCGCAGCCGGTACCGCCGTCGACGTCAGTCGCCGATTCCAGCATTGCTGAAGTCACCTCCGGGTCATGAGGAAAACGAACGGGGACGGTCGGACTCGGAGTGCCGGCGCGCGGCGGAACGCCCGCAGCGCCGTAGGCGTCCGGCTGGGGTGGGTACGCGGGAAGCGAGGAGGGAGAAGGGGGGGTGGTCGGGTCGGGGCGGCGGAGCGGGGCGTCGCCGGTCCTCGATCCCTCGACGTACGCCTCCGCAGGGCGTCGGCCCCGGTGGCGGATCCCGCGCCTGGGGGGGCTGCTGTCCCGACGGTCTACGGCTCAGGCGTCAGGACACACGGGACAGGTCCTGGAACGCGGCGATGCGGTCGCCGACCTCCGAGGCCACCTCGGCCTGCTGGTCGTTCAGGTAGAAGTGCCCTCCGGGGAACGTGCGCATCGAGAAGCCACCGTCGGTGACCTGCTCCCAGGCGACGCCGTCGGCGTGGCTCACCCGGGGGTCGCGGTCGCCGACGAACACGCCGATCGGGGCCTTGAGCCGGTCGCCCTCGCGGTGGCGGTAGGTCTCGACCGCCCGGTAGTCGGCCCGCAGGGCCGGCAGGACCATGCGCAGCAGTTCGTCGTCGGCCAGCAGACTCGGGTCGGTCCCGCTCAGGGCGCGGATCTCCGCGATGATGTCGTCGTCGCTCCGCAGGTGCACGTTCTCGTTCCGGTGGATCACCGGAGCCCGGCGGCCGGAGGCGATCAGGCCGAGCAGCGCGCCCGGGGCCGATCGCTCGATCCGCAGGGCCAGTTCGAAGCCGACGACCGATCCCATGCTGTGCCCCAGGATAACGAGCTGCTGCTCCGGGGTGGGCGCCAGCAGCTCGCAGATCCGGTCCGCCAGGGTGTGCACGTCCTCGATCGGCGTCTCCTTCCGCCGGTCCTGACGGCCCGGATACTGCACGCAGACCACGTCCACGGCAGGTGCCAGGCGTCGGGCCAGGGGCAGGAACTGTGACGCCGCACCGCCCGCGTGCGGCAGGCAGAGCAACGTGACCGTGCCCGGCAACGCAGGTTCGTATCGGCGGAACCACTGGTCCCGATCCGCGGCTACGGACATCGGCAGGAAACCCCGTCTCAGCGCAGTCAGCCGGCGCATCCGCCGCCTGACAAGCCTCAGTATCGTCTCGGCCATTCGAACCTCAACGTAACCGGCGCCGCCTGCGCGGCGACAGCGATCACACCCCTAACCCCACCCCTGCCGTGCGGCCGCACAGCCCCAGGCCGTCGCCCCCGATCGCCCCCTCACCAGGCATGGGACGGCCTGAACGCCCGCCCTTACCACCCCTACCACCCCTAGGGGCGGCGCTCGGGGTGGCAGGGGCCCGGTCGTGCTCCCGACCGGACGCGGGGGCGGTTCAGTGGTCCGCCGAGCCCACCAGGCCCAGCTCCACGGGCAGGCCGAAGCGACTGCTCACTCCGAGTTTCCGGTAGGTCTTGGTGAGGTGCTGCTCCACCGTGCTCACCGTGATGAAGAGGGTCTGGCTTATCTCGCGGTTGCTCCGCCCCTGGGCCGCCAGCGCCGCGACCTTGCGCTCGGCCTCACTGAGCAGGGCGAAGCGGTGGATGGTCTTCCGCAAGGTCGGGGTCTCGCCCGGTTCCTCTGCTCCGCCGGAATTCTGCAGCCTCCAGTAGAGCGGCTCGGCCCCGCACATCTTGGCCATCCGCTTCGCCTGGTGGGAAATGAGTCTGAATTCGGCGAAGTGGCCGCAGTCGAGTTCGGCGTCGCTCGAATCGGCGAGGGCGAGGGCCAGTTCGAGCCGGTCGCCGGAATCGAGGAGGACCTTCACCGCGTCCCGCAGCATGGCCGCCCGGGTCGGCTGCTTGAGCGTCGCGGCCATGATCCGCAGAGTGCGGCCACGCACGCGCTTGTTGTCGACGTTCGCGAGGGTCAACTGCTCGTCGAGGACGGCCTTGGCGCTGCGCGTGTCGTCGAGACGCAACCACGCCTCCGCCAGGTCGCTTCGCCAGGGAACGAAATTCGCGTGGTCGAGAACGGTTCCGGAGAGGAGGCGACCGCAGGTCTGGAAGTCCGCCAACGCCGCGTACGGACGGTTGTTCCCGATGTAGAACCGTCCGCGGGCGTGCAGGAAGTGCAGCCAGAACGGATTTCGGCGCGCCTCGGGAAGCGCCTCCTTGATGAGCGTCTCCGCCTCGTCCGTCCTGCCCATGGCCGTGGTGGCGTGGACGAGGCAGGACAGCGGCAGGCCGAGGGCGGCGCCCCAGTTGTGCTGGGGCATCACGGTCAGGGCGCGGCGGGAGTGCCGCTCGGCGTCGACCAGGTCTCCCCTGCGTACCGCCACCAGCGCCTGGACGGCCGCGAGCATCGCCACCCAGGCCACGGCCTGGAGCGCTTCGGCCTCCGGCCTGAGCGTCTCGCACCAGCCCTGGGCATCGTCCAACCTGTCGTCGAAGGTGAGGACGAGCAGGGCGGACAGCACGGTGACGGGGAGGGCGTCGGCGATCCTGCAGCACTGGAGGACCTGTTCGGCGCTCTTGACGAGGTCGCTCCACGACTCGCACCCGGCTGCCTCCTCGCTGCGGCGCGTCGAGAAGATCTCCTCCGCGCCGTCCGTGCCCTTGAAGGGCACCACCCAGCGAATCCACTGACGCGCGAGCGCCCACTCGGCCGTGCCGGTCAGGTCGCACTCGTCCTCCTTCATCTCGACCCGGTCGAGCGCCAGGGCGGCCTCGTCGGCGCGGCCCTGCCAGGCGAGGAAGGTACTGAGCGCGACGATGTCCCGCGTGGCCAGACTCCCGTCCTGGAGCAGGGAGTACAGCGGCACGAGCAGCGAGGTCACCGCTGTCGGCTTGGTCAGCCACAGGACCCGTACCAGCGCCCCCATGACCTCGGCCCGCTCCTGGGCATCGCCGCAGGCTTGACGGGCGACCTCGAGGAACTCGGCCGCGCGGCTCGGGTTCCCTTCCCTCAGCGCCTGCCAGGCAGCGTTGCGGAGGACGTCCACGGACCAGTTCTCCGCGATGCCTCCGGCGGCGACCAGGCGTTCGGCCACCTCCGACGGCACGGCCCCGTCGGAGTGCAGCAGCAGTGCGGTGCGCTCGTAGAGCGCGGCGAGCGCCTCACCGTCGAGGCCGCTGAGCGCGGCGGCGCGGGCGGCCTGGTGGCTGAACCAGCCGGAGCTGAGGAGTCCCGTCTCGGCGAGGGCGTTCAACGCCTCCACGACCGTGCGCTGCTCGCTGTTGAGCAGCCGCGCCAGTCCGTCGGCCGATGTCGGAGCGCCGAGAACGGCCAGGCCGCGCGCCACATCGAGCAATTGCGGATCCCAGCGGTGCAGGCACGCCTCGACGGCGACTTTGAAGTGAGCGCCTTTGAGTGCCGCGTCCATCGCGGATACCGAATCGACGTCTCCTGGTTCACGCTCGTAGAACCCACGGCACTGGTCCTGGAAAAGCGCCTGCAAAAGGAGCGGACTTCCTCCTGTCGCAGCCAGGAAGGAAGGGGCGAGACATTCTGCGCTCGCCTCGCCGAGACGTCGCTGCCGCAGCCATTCGGTCACGCCTTCGAGTGAGAGCGGCTGCAGGTTGAGGAGATGGAAATAGGGCTGCTTGATGAATTCCGCCAGCACTAGCGGAGGCTTGGAGCTGAATATGCGCCACTCGGCGAACACGGCGACGACGGGACTCGACGCGAGTCGGCGAAGCATCAGAAGGAGAGCGTGCAGACTGGCCGGATCCGCGTACTGCGTGTCGTCGACGGCCAGTACCAGGGTTTGCCCACCAGCGGCTTCGAGGAGGAGTTCGGTGAGTTCGTCCACTGCGCAGGCGCTCAGCGAAAGGTTCGGGGAATCCGTTCCCTGGAGTGCCAGGATCCGGTCGAACCGCTCGCCCTGCTCGGCGTTCAGCTCGATGGAGCGGAATAACTGGGACAGCACGCCTAAGGAGTGGAGCTGCCCCGAGCGTGCCCCCGACGCACTCAGGACCAGAGCGCCGGCGCTCTTCGCGTACCCGGAGAAGCTGGACAGGAGTGTTGTCTTCCCGACACCACCCGGGCCTGTGACGAGGGCGACTGTCCGGCCGTTCGTCGTGCACTCGTTCAGCATTCGCTTGAGGCTTTGAAGTTCGACGTATTTCTCGATCACGACCACGGAACAGCTCCCCGAATTATACTTTGCACTTACTTTAACCACTTAACTGCATCTTCAACGTAACTTCGCCCCCGACGGGCAGTCAAGATCCCCTCCCGGGGGCCGTCACCCAAAGCCAGCCAATCGTTTCATTTCCCCGATATCACACAAACGTCCGGCCATTCATGGCAAAAAGAAGTGCCGGCCGAGACATGTCTCGGCCGGCATCGTCGACGATCGGGGTCAGCTACGGAGGTGCGACGCTCCGTTGAGGTCGAGGATCGCCCCGGACGACCATTCCGCGGCGGGAGACGCGAGCCACAGCACCGCCTCCGCGATCTCGACGGGCTCCGCCACCCGGCCGAACGGGCTCTGGGCACGGATCGCGGCTCCTTCGGCCCCCTCCAAGCGGGACGAGACCCGCTCCGTGGCGAAGAATCCGGGCGCGACCGAGGCGACGGCGATCCCGTACGGGGCGAGGGAGACCGCGAGGGACTGACCGAGCGCGTGGACGGCCGCCTTGGTGGCGCCGTAGGCAGGGTGGTCGGGTTCGCCGCGGAAGGCCCCGCGGGAACCGATGTTCACGATGCGGCCGCCCGTACCCTGGTCGATCATCCGCCGGGCGGCGAGATGGCTCAGGTTCGCGGTGGCGAGCAGGTTCACGGACACGTGCCGCTGCCAGACCGCCGCCCACTCCTCGTACGGGGTCTCGGGGAGGGGGTGGCGGAGGTTCACCGCCGCGTTGTTCACCAGTACGTCGATCCCGCCGAGCGCCTCGGCCGCCGCGTCGGCCACGGCCACGGCGCCCGCCGGGTCCGCGAGGTCGCCCCCGACGAGGGCGTGGCCCGTTCCGTCGAGGGACTCCAGGGTGACGCGGGCCTCCTCGGCGCGCGAGCCGAAGTGGACGGCGACCCGGTCGCCGTTGGCCGCGAACGCCTGGGCGACCGCCCGGCCCAGTCCTCTGGAGGCACCGCTGACGAGGACACGACGGCCGGAACCGGGCAGTTTCATCGGGGGGCCTTCCGCGCGGGAACGTAACGAAGATCATTCTGCACGGCGGCCCCGCGGCGCGGACCACCACCCGGACGATCCGGCCGGAGGCGCGGACCACCGCCAGGAGGCGCGGACCACCGCCCGGACCATCAGGCCCGTGGCTCACACCACCCCCCGGACGCTCCCGCTCGTGGCTCAGACGACCACCCGGACGCTCCCGCCCGAGGCTCACACCACCACCCGGACGCTCCCGCCCGTGGCTCAGACGACCGTCAGGACGATCTTGCCCGTGGTGCGGCCCTGTTCGCCGATCGCGTGGGCCTTCGCCGCCTCGGCGAGCGGCACGACGACGTCGACCACCGGCCTGAGCAGCCCGCGCTCCACCAGGGCCGCGATCTCGCGCAGGCCCAGGTGGTCGGGCTCCACGAGGACCCAGGACGCCTGTACACCGTCCTGCGCGGCGGGGACGTCGTCCGGGCCCGGCAGGGTGATCAGCCTGCCCCCGTCACGGAGCACCTTCAGGGAGCGTTCCGCCGTCTCTCCCCCGATGCCGTCCAGGACGACGTCCACGTCGGAGACGACGTCCTCGAAGCGGGTCTCCCGGTAGTCGACCACCTCGTCCGCGCCCAGTTCGCGCAGCAGGTCGTGCTTGCCCGCGCTCGCCGTGCCGATGACGTACGCCCCGCGGGCCTTGGCGATCTGCACGGCGAGGTGCCCCACTCCGCCGGCCGCCGCGTGGACGAGGACCCGCTCTCCGGGGCGGACGTCCGCCGCGTCGACGAGGGCCTGCCAGGCGGTGAGCGCGGCGAGCGGCAGCGCCGCGGCCTCCACGTGGGTCAGGGAGGCGGGCTTGGGGGCGAGGTGCCGCGCCGGGGCCACCACGTACTCGGCGTACGCGCCCGCCTGCCGGGGGAAGAGCGGCATGCCGAAGACCTCGTCGCCGGGTCGGAGGATTCCCACCCCGGGGCCGACGGCCTCGACCGTGCCGGACACGTCCCACCCGACGGCCGGGACGGCGCCCCACTCGATGAGGGCCCCGCCGGCGCGGGTCTTCCAGTCCACGGGGTTCACCCCGGCCGCGTGGACCCGCACCAGGACCTCGCCCAGGCCGGGCTCGGGGCGCTCCACCTCGCGCTCGACCAGGTTCTCGGGTCCGCCCCACTGCTCCACGACCACCGCACGCATGCCGTCCGCCTCGTTTCCGTCTCGATCGGTGTGCCCCCGGACCGTTCCGGCGGCGATGCGTCCACGATCCGGTACCGCGGTCCTCCCTGGTGTTGGCCGTTTGGCCAGCATGTGACAGGATCTGGCCATGGGCAGAGACGCAGACCGGACGAGGGGGACCACGGAGGAGAAGGCGCCGGCGCCGCCGCACCGGGTCGCCGTGCTCGCGCTGCCCGGAGTGCCTCCGTTCGAGCTCGGCATCCCCTCCCGGGTCTTCGGCAGCGCCGAGGACGACGGCGGCCGTCCCCTGTACGAGGTCACGATCTGTACGGCCGACGGCGCCCCGGTCCTCAGCGACGCCGGGTTCATCGTCCAGCCCTCGGCCGGTCCAGAGGCGCTCGCCGCCGCAGACACCGTGGTCCTGCCGCCCACGCACGCCATGCCCGAGCTCGGCCGTGGCGGCCCGCTGCCGCCCGAGGTCGCCGCGGCCATCGACGGGATCCGGCCCGGCACCCGGCTGGTGTCCATCTGCACCGGGTCGTACGTGCTGGCCGCCGCCGGGCTCCTCGACGGCCGGCCGGCCACCACGCACTGGAACCTGGCCCCGGAGTTCCGCCGGGCCTACCCCCGGGTCAAGGTGGACGAGGACGTGCTCTTCGTCGACGACGGCGACGTGCTGACCTCCGCGGGGGTGGCCGCGGGGGTCGACCTCTGCCTGCACATGATCCGCCGCGACCACGGCGCATCGGTCGCCAACCGCGCCGCCCGCATGTGCGTGGTGCCTCCCTGGCGGGACGGCGGGCAGGCCCAGTTCATCGACAGGCCCGTGCCGGAGCCCACCCTCGCCAGCACCACCGCCACCCGCGCCTGGGCCCTGGAGCACCTCGCCGAGCCCCTCACCCTGGCCCGGCTCGCCGAGCACGCCCGGATGAGCCTGCGGTCCTTCACCCGGCGGTTCCGCGACGAGGTCGGGGTGACCCCGGTGCAGTGGCTCACGGCCCAACGGCTCGAACTGGCCAGGCAGCTCCTGGAGACGACCGACCTTCCGATCGACCTCGTCGCCCACCGCGCGGGCCTCGGCTCCGGGAACTCCCTGCGGGCGCACATGCGTACGGCCTTCGGTGTCTCGCCCGCCGCCTACCGCCGCGCGTTCGGCACCGGAGGCGTACCGGGGCACGGGCAGGAGAGGGAACACTCCGCCTGAGCGGTGAGCGGTTCCCCGGTGGGCACCGCCCCTGGAGGGACGCCGTCGGCGTGCTGTCACGGGACGGCGCGGCATCCGCCTTACGCTGCAACGCCGGGACGAACCCGCCGGGACCGAGCCTCCCCGAAAGCGCGGATGTCTTGCTTGCCGTCACCGTCATCGCGGGCATTCTGTTCACCTGGTGCGTCCTGTCGCGCCGCCTCGCGCTGTGGAGCATCACCGCACCGATCGCCATGATGGTGGCGGGCATCGCCCTCACCAGCGGCTCGGACCCGCCGCTCGTCTTCGACTTCGGCGACCTGGCCGGCTTCGAACGCGCGGTGGAGGTCGTCCTGGCCCTGCTGCTCTTCGTCGACGCGACCGAGGTTCCGGCAGGGGGCATCCGCCGGGAGAGGAGCGTCGTCGCCCGTCTCCTGGGCGGCGCGTTGCCGCTGACCCTGGGAGCGGCCTTCCTGGCCGCGCTCGCGTTCTTCCCCGACCGGCCCGGATGGGTGCTCGCGACCCTGGCGACGGTCGTCGTCCCCCTCGACCTGGCGCCCGCCGCGACCCTCGTGCGGGACGAGCGCATCCCGGCGCGGCTCAGGGAGGTGCTCAACGTCGAGGGCGGGCTCAGCGACGGGATCGTCTCACCGGTGTTCCTGATCTGCGTCGCCGCCGCGGCCGAGTACCACACGGCGGGCTCGGACTACGCCGAGGCGCTCCTCGACGCCGTCGGAGCGGCGGGCTGGGCCGTCGGAGCCGGATCGCTCGTCGGCTGGCTGGCCGGACGGCTGCTGCGCCGGTCCTGGGCGAAGGGCTGGACGCTGCCCGCCGCGGCCAGACTCGCGGTGCTGAGCGTGCCCCTCGCCGCGTACTCCCTGTCCGTCTTCCTCGGCGGCAACGGCTTCGTGGCCTCGTTCGTCGCCGGCGTCTGCGTCGCCCCGGCGATGCGGCACCTCCCCGAGGGCACCGTGCGGATGACGGACGACCTGGTCACCCTTTCGACCCTCGCCCTGTGGTTCCTCTTCGGCCAGCTGGTCAGCGACGAGTTCTGGGACGGCTTCCACCTGTCCGTCGTGCTCTACGCCGTCCTCGCCTGCACCCTGGTCCGCCTGGTGCCGGTGATGCTCGCCCTCGTGGGCACGGATCTGTCCCTGTCCGACCGGCTGTTCCTGGGGTGGATGGGGCCCAGAGGAGTGGCCTCGGTGGTCTTCGGCCTCCTCGCCGCGATCGAACTGCCCGCCGCCGGCGGCGGTGACTTCATCTCGCGGGTGATGGTGATCACCGTCATGGTCAGCATCGTGCTGCACGGTCTGAGCGCCGAGCCCCTCGGCCGCCGGTACGCCCGAGGGCGGCGCGCCTCGGCGGAACCCCGGGTCCGGGGGTGAGGCCGTGCGGCGGGCCGGTGTTCGCGTTCGGCCCGCCGCACCCGGTCAGGACGGGAGCCACGTCCGCCAGGTGGCCTCGTTCTCCTTCACCCAGCGGCCCGCCGCCTCCTGCGGCGACAGCTTCTGGTCCGCGATCATCAGGGCGACGTCGTTCTGCATGTCGGTCGTCCAGCGGAACCTCTTCAGGAAGGCGGCCGCGTCCCCTCCGCCGTCCGCGAAGCGGGCGTTGAGGAACTTCTGCAGGGGGGTGTGCGGGTACGCGCAGGCCACCTTCTCCGGGTCGGCGTCGCAGCCCTCCCTGTAGGCGGGCAGCTTCACCTCCGTCATGGGGACCTTCTCGAACAGCCACTGGGGCTTGTACCAGTAGCTCAGGAAGGGCTTCTTCTCCTTGGCGAACTGCTTGATCTGGGTGATCTGCGCCGCCTCGGAGCCCGCGAACACGACCTGGTAGTCGAGGTCCAGGCTGTCCACCAGCGCCTTGTCGTTCGTCACGTACGACGGGGAGCCGTCGAGGAGCTGGCCCTTGCCGCCGCTCTCCGCGGTGCGGAGCTCGTCGGCGTACTTGTTCAGGTTCTTCCAGTCGGTGACGTCGGGGTGCTGCTCGGCGAAGTACGTCGGCACGAACCAGCCGATGTGGCCGGTGACCCCGAGGTCGCCGCCGCGCCGGATGGTGCCCTTGTCGTCGATGTACCGCTTCTCCTGCTCCGGGTGGCCCCAGTCCTCCAGGATGGCGTCCACCCGGCCCTGGCTGAGCGCGTCCCAGGCGGGCACCTCGTCGATCTGCACGGTGTCCACCCGATAGCCGAGCTCGTGCTCCAGGAGGTACTGGGCGACGGCGACGTTGGCCTGCGCGCCCACCCACGACTGCACGGAGAGCGTGACCGTACGGGAGCCCTTCGCGTCGGCGTACGGGGAGGACTGGCGGGTCATGTCGGCGGCGCCGCAGCCCGTGAGGCCCACCGTCAGTGCGGCGGCGGTCACGAGTGCGGAGCCGCCGAGTGCGATACGTGTGCGAGCCATCTCAGGCCCCCTTTCCCGCGAGGTCACGGCGCTGCGTCGGCTGGGTGACACGGTCGAGCATCAGGCCGAGGCAGACGATCGCCGCGCCCGCGACCAGACCGGTGGCCAGGTCGCCCTGGGCGAGGCCGAAGACCGCGTCGTAGCCGAGCGCGCCGCCGCCCACGAGGCCGCCGATGACGACGACGGCGAGGACGAGCACCACACCCTGGTTGACGGCGAGCAGCAGCGCGGGCCGTGCCAGCGGCAGTTGGACCTGGAACAGCTGCTGCCGTCCGGTCGCGCCGAGCGAGCGCGAGGACTCCATGGCGGCCGGGTCCACCCCGCGTACGCCCTGGGCCGTGATCCGTACGACCGCGGGCAGCGCGTAGACCACGGCGGCGGCGACCGCCGGGGCGCGGCCCACGCCGAAGAGGGCGACGACGGGAATCAGGTACACGAACTGCGGCATCGTCTGGAAGACGTCGAGCACCGGGCGCAGCGCGCGTCCGAGGCGCGTGCTGCGGGCCGCGGCGACACCGAGCGCGACACCGAGCACCAGCGTCACGGCGACGGCGGCGAGGACCTGCGACAGGGTGTCGAGCGCCGGGGCCCAGACGCCCAGCACACCGATCGCCGCCATCGCGAGGACGGCGGTCACGGCCGTGCGCCAGGTGCCGATGACGAGGGCGAGGGCGCCCACGGTCAGCAGGACCGACCACCAGGGCAGCCACTGCAGGCCGTCGCGCAGGGGGTTGAGGACCCAGGTGGTGAACCGGCCCGCCCAGTCGGCGGTGCCTCCGACGACGGGCACTCCTGAGTAGAGGTGGGCGGTCATCCAGTCGACGGCCGTGTTCACGGGCTCGGCCATGTCGACCGTCCACGCGGCCGGCCAGGTGAGGCGGTCGGTCAGGCGGCCCGCGGCGGCGACGACGGCGGTCGCCACGAGGGCGACGGCCCAGCCGAGCCGGGCCCGGCCGGCCGGGGCCGCGCCGATCCGCTCGCCGGCCGCGGCGGTGACCCGGTCCAGGACGATCGCGAGCAGCACGATCGGCACGCCGGCGGCCAGGGCGGCACCGACGTCGACGGAGGCAAGGGCCTGGTAGACGCGGTCGCCGAGACCGCCCGCGCCGATGACGGACGCGATGACGGCCATGCCGAGCGCCATCATGATCGACTGGTTGACGCCGAGCAGGAGCTCCTTGCGGGCCAGCGGCAGCCGGGCGGTCAGCAGTCGCTGCCTGCCGGTGGCGCCGAGCGACGCGGCGGCCTCCATCACGCCGGCGTCAGCGCCGCGCAGCCCGAGGGCGGTGAGCCGGGCCATGGGCGGGGCGGCGTAGACGACGGTCGCGAGGACGGCCGCGGGTACGCCGATGCCGAAGACGAGGACGACGGGCAGGAGGTACGCGAAGGCGGGCAGGACCTGCATGGTGTCGAGCACCGGCCGCAGGATCCTGTCCATCCGGTCGGACAGGCCGGCGGCCAGGCCGAGGAGACCGCCGAGCAGGACGGACGCGGCGACGGCGACGACCATCAGGGCGAGTGTCTGCATGGTGGGCACCCACATGCCGAGCAGTCCGCAGGCCCCGAAGGCGGCGACGGAGGTCAGCGCGAGGCGGGGGCCCGCGACCCGCCAGGCCAGCAGTCCGGCGCCCGCGGTGACGCCGGCCCAGCCGAGGGCGAGCAGCAGCAGGTACACCGCGCGGACGGACACGACCACGACGTTGCTGACGTGTCCGAGGAAGTAGAGGAACAGCGGGTGGCCGTCTCGGTTGTCGATGATCCAGTCGCTGGTGCGCTCCAGCGGCCCGGACAGATCGACGGCGAGTGACGAGGGCCAGCTTCCGCCGCCCAGGAGTACGGCTCCGAGGACGAGCGCGAGGGCCGCGCCGGCGCCGATCAGCCGGCCGCGGTGGCGCGCGAGCGTGCGCAGCGCACCGGGCGCGGCGTCGGAGGGGGTCGTGGGGCGGGGCGGGGCGGGGGTGACGGTGGCGGTCATCGGCCCCACCGCCCGAGGGCGTCGGAGGCGGTCGCGGAGAATCGCGGCGCCCGGTTCACGGCGTCGGCTGCGGCGCGCCGCGGCGCCCGGTTCGGTGCGCCGGTCGTGCCGCCCGGCGGCGGCCAGGTCGTATGGGCGTACATCAGGCCACCGCCTTCCGCGTCGTGGCCGGGACCCCGGCGACGACACCGAGGAGTCCCGCGTGGTCGACCACGCCGAGGCAGCGGCCGTTCTCGACGACCCGCGCGTTGACGCCCGTACGGGCGACTGCCTCGATGGCCTCGTGAACGGTGGCGCTCGGCGCGAGCGCGGGGCCGGCCTCGTGCTCGTCGGCGAGCGCGGGGCGCATCGCCGAGCGGACGGTCAGCACCTGCTCGCGCGGCACGTCCCGGACGAAGTCCCTGACGTAGTCGTCGGCGGGGGTGCCCACGATCTCCTCCGGGGTGCCGAGCTGCACGATCCGGCCGTCGCGCATCAGCGCGATGCGGTCGCCGAGCTTCAGCGCCTCGCTCAGGTCGTGGGTGATGAAGACCATCGTGCGGCCCTCCTCGCGGTGCAGGCGGACGACCTCCTCCTGCATGTCCCGGCGGATGAGCGGGTCGAGTGCGCTGAACGGCTCGTCGAACAGGAGGACTTCGGGGTCCACGGCGAGTGCGCGGGCCAGTCCGACCCGCTGCTGCTGGCCGCCGGACAGCTGGCTCGGCCTGCGGTGCTCCATGCCCTCCAGGCCGACCTTGGTGACGAACTCGGCGGCGTGCTCGCGCCGTTCGGCGCGTCCCATGCCCTGGATCTCCAGCCCGTACGCGACGTTGTCGAGCACCGTCCGGTGCGGGAGCAGACCGAAGTGCTGGAAGACCATGGCCGCCCGGTGCCGGCGCAGCGCGCGGAGCCGGCCGGTGTCCATGGACAGCACGTCCTCGCCGTCGATGGAGATGCTGCCCGAGGTCGGTTCGATGAGCCGGGTGAGGCAGCGGACGAGCGTCGACTTGCCGGAGCCCGAGAGGCCCATGACGACGAAGACCTCGCCCTTGCGGACGTCGAAGGAGACGTCGCGGACGGCGGCGGTGCAGCCGGTGCGCTCGCGCAGCTCCGTGGCGTCGAGCGAGGCGAGCTCCTGGTCCGCGGGCACGCGGTCGGCCTTCGGACCGAAGACCTTCCACAGCTCGCGTACGGAGAAGACGGGTGCGGCGGTGTCCTGCGTCGGTTCGTTCATCGTCGGGTGCCTCCCAGCAGGTCCACGCACTTCTCGCCGACCATGAGGACGCCGATCATCGGGTTGACGGCGGTCATGGTCGGGAAGACGGACGCGTCGGCGATCCGGATGCCGTCGAGGCCCCGGATCCTCAGATCGGGTGCGACGACGGCGAGTTCGTCGTCCGCGGAGCCCATCCGGCAGGTGCCGGCCGGGTGGTAGACGGTGTGGGCGACATGACGGGCGTAGGCGCTGAGCTCCTCGTCGGAGGTGACCTCGGGGCCCGGACAGACCTCGCGCTTCAGCCATCCGGCCAGTGGTTCGCTCGCCGCGATCTCCCGTGCGATGCGGATCCCGTCGACGAGCGTCCGGCCGTCGTAGTCGTCCTCGTCGGTGAAGTACCGGAAGTCGAGGGCGGGTTTGACCTCGGGGTCGGCGCTCGTGAGGTAGAGCCGGCCGCGGCTGCGCGGCTTGGGGATGTTCGGGGTCATGGACACGCCGTGCGGGGGCCGTTCGTAGCCGATCCGCTCGGGGTTGTCGGTGAAGGGGATCTGGTAGAAGTGGAACATCAGGTCCGGCCCCTCGGACTCCGGGTCGCGGCGGACGAAGAGCCCGGCGTCGGAGTCCATCGCGGAGTTCTCCGGGATCGGGCCGTGCGTCTCCCACACGATGACCGACTCGGGGTGGTCGAGGAGGTTCTCCCCCACACCGGGCAGGTCGTGGACGACGGGGATGCCGAGCTTCTCCAGGTCCGCCCGCGGTCCGATGCCGGAGTGCAGCAGCAGGCGCGGGGTGTCCACGGCCCCGGCGCACACCAGGACCTCGCGCCGGGCACGTACGACGTGCTCCTCGCCCTCCTTGGTGCGGATGTGCACGCCGGTGGCGCGGGTGCCCTCGAGTTCGAGGCGGAACGCCCAGGTCTCCAGGGCGATGTGCAGGTTCGGCCGGTCCAGGAACGGATGCAGATAGGCGACCGAGGCGGAGGACCGCTTGTTGTTCTCGGGGTGGTAGGCGAGGTCGAAGAAGCCCACGCCCTCGTGGAAGGGCTGCCGGTTGAAGCCCTCGACGCGCGGCACGCCGAGCGCGGTCTGCGCCGCGTCGACGAAGTCCCGGGCTATCGCGTTCCGGTCGGCCTCGTCGACGGGGACGATGTTGTTGCGCAGCCGGGCGAAGTACGGATCCATCGCCGCCGCGTCCCAGCCCTCCGCGCCGGCCTCGGCCCACTCGTCCCAGTCGGAGGGCAGGGGCTTGAAGGCGATGAGGGTGTTGTGCGAGGAGCAGCCGCCGAGGACCCGCGCGCGGCTGTGGCGGATGTACGAGTTGCCGCGCGGCTGTTCGGTGGTGGGGTAGTCGTAGTCCAGCTCGCCGCCGAGCAGGCCCATCCAGCGGCGGAGGGTGAGGACGTCGTCGCGGCCGACGTCGCTGGGGCCGCCCTCGATGACGGCGACGGTGACGTCCGGGTTCTCGGTCAGCCGGGAGGCGATCACCGAACCGGCGGTGCCGCCGCCGACGACGACGTAGTCGTACAGGTGCTGGTCGTTCATGCCTGGTCCTTCGCCGTCGCGCCCGCGAACCAGCGCACGGGGCGCGGAGCGAGGTTCTGGTAGATGTGCTTGGCCTCGCGGTACTCGGCGAGACCGCTGGGGCCCAGTTCGCGGCCGATGCCGGACTTGCCGAAGCCGCCCCATTCCGCCTGGGGCAGGTAGGGGTGGAAGTCGTTGATCCAGACGGTGCCGTGGCGCAGTCGGGCCGCGACCCGCCGGGCGCGGTCCGCGTCGGAGGTCCACACCGCTCCGGCGAGGCCGTACTCGGTGTCGTTGGCGAGGGCGACGGCCTCCTCCTCGGTGCGGAAGGTCTCGACGGTGAGGACGGGGCCGAAGATCTCCTCGCGGACGACGCGCATGCGGCGGTGGCACCGGTCGAGGACGGTGGGCCGGTAGAAGTAGCCGGGACCGGCGGGGCGCTCGCCGCCCGCGCGCAGCACCGCTCCCTCGCCGAGTGCGGAGGCCACGTACTCCTCGGTCCTCGCCACCTGGGCGGCGGAGACCAGCGGGCCGCACTCGACGCCCTCGTCGGTGCCGCGGCCGAGCCGGATCAGTTCGGCCCGGCGTGCGAGCTCGGCGACGAAGCGCTTGCGCAGGGGCTCCTCGACGATGAGGCGGGAGCCGGCGGAGCAGACCTGGCCGCTGTGGATGAAGGCGGCGTTGAGCGCCTGGTCGACGGCGGTGTCGAAGCCCTCGGGTGTCGCGCAGGCGTCGGCGAACACGACGTTGGGGTTCTTGCCGCCCAGTTCGAGGGCGACCTTCTTCACACTGTCGGCGGCGGCCTTGGCGACCTTCGTGCCGCTGACGAGACCGCCGGTGAACGAGACCAGGTCGACGTCGGGGTGCTCGGCGAGCCGGGCGCCGACGGTGTGGCCGGGGCCGGTGACGATGTTGGCCGCGCCGAGCGGCAGTCCGGCCTCCAGGAGCAGTTCGACCAGCACGACGGTGCTCAGCGGGGTGATCTCGCTGGGCTTGATCACGAACGTGTTGCCGGCGGCGAGGGCCGGTGCGATCTTCCAGCTGGCCTGGAGCAGCGGGTAGTTCCAGGGCGTGATCAGGGCGCACACCCCGACGGGCTCGTGCACGACGACGCTGCGGATGTCGGCCGAACCGGCGTCGACGACCCGTCCGCCGTCCTCCTTCTCGACGAGGTCGGCGAAGTAGCGGAAGGCGTCGCGGACGCAGTCGACGTCGACGCGGCCCTCCTCGAGGGTCTTGCCCGCGTCCTGGCTCTCCAGGGCTCCGATCCGCTCGCGGTCGCGCTCGAGCAGGTCGGCGACCCGCCGCAGCAGGGCGGCCCGCTCGGCGACCGGTGTACGCGGCCAGGAGCCGTCGTCGAACGCGGCTCGTGCCGCGGCCACGGCGTCGTCGGTGTCCAGGACACCACCCTCCGCCACGACCGCGAAGGCGGTCTCGTCGACGGGGTCGATGATCTCGCGCGTGGCCCCGGTCAGGGCCGTGCGCCACTCTCCGCCCACATGGATGGTCTGTTGTGCTGCCGTCACGTCGCGTATGGCCTTTCGTTCCTCTGAGTCCCCCTGCCGGTGTCACCGGCGGTTCGGCCGCCTGCCCTGGCTTCTCGAATCCATGCGCAATGCGTTGCGGAGAGTGTTCTGAGTCACGCTTCAAGGGGGTCTAAACGGGGCATACCGCAGGTTGGCCGGTGCGCCGGACGACCTGGCCGATGACGCCGGGCACCCGGCCCGACGTCGTACCCTGACAACCTGCGCACATCGGCGCGGCTGGAGCTCGCGGAGGAAGGAGAGCGGCGTGGACGGCAGTCTCTGGCTCGTCGTGGCCCTGGTACTTCTGCTCGCGGTCGCGGGATGCGCGGCCGTTCTGCTCTTCCGGGTCCTCCGGACCCGCCGGCTGCTCGTGGACGCCGGTGTCCCGCTGCAGTCGAAGGCCCTGTTCTGGGCGGCGGTGGTCTACACGGTCTCGCCGGTCGACCTGATCCCGGACCCCGTCTACCTGGACGACATCGGCGTCCTCCTGATCGCCCTGCGGGCACTGCACGCGGCGGTCGCCAGGAGCGGGGCGGCCCCCGAGGGCCTGCCCACGGGCCCGGATGCCCCGCTCAGCGGTCCGAGCAAGGTGCCGCCGCGCCGCTGAGGGCAGCGCTGAGGCGCCTGACCTGGGCTTCCGCCCGCCAGACGCCTCTCTGCCGACGCGTTCGTCACACAGCGCAACCACCGTGTCCGGGTGCGTCAGCCCCCTCCGTTCCTTCGCCTCCGCGTGGTCAGGCCGTCGCGCCGGCGGTCTCGGCCGCTCGCTCCTCCTGCTCCGCCCGCTTCTCCTGCGGGAACAGCGCCAGGGGGGTCTCCCCCTCGAAGTACGTCTTCGCCCTGATCAGCGCGCGCTCGTCGCCGCGCACCTGGCCCGGGCGGGAGCCGTTGCCGAGGAGGACTCCGCCGAAGCGCATCCGCAGGTACGCCGCCGTGTTGTTGAGCGTGGTGGACATGCCGTCGGCGACGGCCTCGTCCTCGTCCGCCATGGCCGCCACCGCCCAGAGGGTCCGTCCCGCCATCCGCTTCTTGAAGTCGAGGCCGGGGACGCCGAGCCAGCCCGACCAGTAGTCGAGATAGCGCTTCGTCTGGGCGGAGAGGGTGTACCAGTACAACGGGGAGGCGATCACGATGTCGGTGGCCTCCAGAGTGGCCTCCCGGAGTGTCCTCTCGGCCTCCGAGACGGGCCAGTCGCCCTCCTCGTGGCGTCCGTCCTGGAAGTCCGGCAACGGCAGACTGTTCAGGTCGATCCATCGCTGCGGGATGTCGGCGGGCAGCGCTTCGGCGGCGGCCCTGGCGAGTATCCCGGTGTTGCCGTCGGCTCGCGAGCTGCCGAGCACGAACAGGAAGGAGCGGTCCGCGGGACGCGGGGAATGATTCGTCATGGCTCGACGCTAACCGTTGACACTGATGTCAAGGTCAAACGATCCGGACGGGGCGGAAGGCGGGGCACGCATGCTGATCGGGGAGTTGTCCCGGCGTACCGGGGTGAGCACCCGGCTGCTGCGCTACTACGAGGCGCAGGGGCTGCTGGAGGCACGGCGCGGCCCGAACGGCTACCGCGCGTACGACGAGGACGCGGTGACCGCGGTCCGCAAGGTCCGCGCCCTGCTCGCCGCCGGGCTGCCCACCGAGGTGATCCGGGTCGTGCTGCCGTGCACCGGCGAGGACGGGGCGGGCTTCGACTGGTGCGCCGACATCCGGGAGCTGATGCTCCGTGAACTGGCGGCCACCGACGCCCGCATCGACGACCTCCACCGCCGCCGCAGCACCCTCGCCGGCTTTCTGGCCACGACCGCCGAGGAGCCTGCCCCGCACCGGTGACAGGGGGCCCTCGTGGCGCGAGGGCCCCCTGTCACCGGCTGTTCGCCGTGCCGGTCAGGAGCGGTGCGGCCCCGGGATGCCCGGCGGCGTCGGCAGCGGGAGGTCCAGACGGTTCTGTGCCTGGGCCGGGGTGGCCCGGCAGGTCAGGTCCGCGGCCGGCAGCCTGCCCGTCGTCAGGTAGGCGGTGGCGGTCTTGTCGGCGCAGGACTTGGAGCCGTAGACGCCGTGGCCCTGGCCGCCGAGGACGGTGACCATCCGGGAGCCCTTCATGGTCCGGCGCAGCCCCTGTCCGCTGACCAGCGGCGTCTGGGAGTCCCATTCGTTCTGGAGGATGAGCGCTCCGACGGAGTTGTTCACCTTCGTGGCGGGCTCGGACCCGTTCTTCCAGAACGCGCACGGCTTGATGTTCGACGCGAAGTCGCCGTAGAGCGGGTACCGGGCCTTGTCGCGGATCGCGTCGCGGCGGTACTGCTCCGGGTCGCGCGGCCACGCGCGGGTGTCGGCGCACGCCACGGCCCAGAAGGCCGCGTCCGAGTTGTCCGAGGGCACGGCGCGGGCGAACGACGGCGGCACGTGCCGGGGCGCGGTGCTCCGCCTCGACGGCGCCGGGGCGGGGGTCCCCTCGGCCGCCTTCTTGAGCTCGACGAGCGCCTCGGCGGCGCCCTTGACGTCGAAGAACACGGCCCGGCCCGCGCGGATGTCGTCGCCGGTCAGGAGGGTGCCCTGGATGTCGATCGGTTCGCGGTCCGCCCGGGCGACCAGGTCCCAGAAGGTCTTCCCGACCGCGGCCGGGGTGTCACCGAGCCCGTAGGTGGTGTGCCGCTCGGCGGTCCACTCGGTCCAGCGCTTGAACGCGGGCTCCGCGCCCTCCGCCCACACCTGGATCATGCCGCGCCATATGCGCTGCGGGTCGACCGCGCTGTCCAGCACGAACCGGTCGGTCCGCTTCGGGAACATCTGCGTGTAGACGGCGCCCAGGTAGGTGCCGTAGGAGTACCCCAGGTACGAGATCCTCTTCTCGCCGAGCACGGCACGGATGACGTCCATGTCCCGCGCGGTGTTGCGGGTGGTCAGGTGGGGCAGGACGTCCCCGCCCCTCGCACGGCACTTCTCGGCGACGGTCCGCGCCCACCGGACGTCCTTCTCGAACGTCGCGGCCTTGTACGGGCGCTGCCAGTTCAGCTCCTCCTCGTTCAGGCCGCAGCTCACGGGCGAGCTCTGGCCGACGCCCCGGGGGTCGAAGCCGATGAGGTCGTACTGCTCCTTCACCGCGGTGGGCAGCTCCGGCGCCAACCACAGCGGCATGTCCAGGCCGGGGCCGCCGGGACCACCGGGGTTGAGCAGCAGGACGCCGCGCCGCTTCTGGGGGCTGGTCGCCTTGACCCGGGACACGACGACATCGAGCTTCCTGCCGCCCGGCCGGGTGTAGTCGAGCGGGACCTTGAGGGTCGCGCACTGGTGGTTCGCCGGTCCCTGGGCCTCGCAGCGCTTCCAGCGCGGGGTCTGCTGGGTGTACTGCTTCAGGGGATCGGCGGTGACCGTCCGCCGGGTGACCGGTTCGGCCGCGGAGGCGACGGCGGGCGTGAGAGCGGGCACGAGGGCCGCGACCGCGCTGATGGCCACGAGGGGCGCTATGCGTGTGCTTCGCACAGAGTCAGATCCTTGCGGGAGGTGGATGAGGCGTCTCATGCACCTTTGCGCAACGGGCAGTTGTGCGAAATCCCTCCCCCGGCCATCCCCGCGTCCGACCACAGGAGGACCGCGCCCCGGGGAATGGTTCCCGAGGCGGAGAACGCGACCCGCGGTTTTCGCGTCCGGCCTCCGCGCCGTCAGGCCCTCGACTGTGCCTCGGCCTCCGCGCGGTACAGGCGGCGGAGCCGTACCACTCCCAGGTCGTGCTGGTACAGGTTCTCCCGCTGGTCGGCGTCGGCGGGCATGGCCTCCAGCATCACCCGGTCCTGCTCCAGGACCTCCCAGTGGCGCTGCTCGATCAGCGTCCTGTACAGGAAGCGCCAGGTCGCACGCTGCCAGTCAGCCACCCGGCGGTAGCGCCAGAAGAAGACGCCGGAGCGCCGCTCGTCGACGGGGCAGACCATGCCCACGATCCCGAACGGTCCGCCCGGGCCTGCGGACGGCGGGTACGGAATGGACAGGTCGACCCAGTCGACGCCGGTGCGGCACAGCTCGACCCAGTCGAAGTTGACGCCCCGCTGGTCGGTCTTCTCGAAGAAGTAGCCGCGGTCGGTCTCGCGGATGCGGAACTTGGCGGTCGTGTCGCCGGCGAACATCGTGTGCGACTCGTGGTGGAGGAAGGCGCCGTGCATGGGGTCGAGCAGGTTCTCCACGGCGTACCGCCAGGGCACGTCCCACTCGGCGTAGCAGAGGAACGCGTCGACGGCGGGGTCAGCCAGCGGGTCGGGGAGGGTCAGTCCGGCCGGCTCGGGGTGTTCCTCGTCGCCGAACCAGGCGAGGATCGCGCCGCCGACCTCGCGTACGGGCAGCGAGGTGACCAGCTTCTTTCCCTCCAGGGTGCAGCCGGGCAGACCCGGCACGGAGGTGACCGTGCCGTCGGTGCCGACCTCGACGCCGTGGTACCAGCAGGCGACCCGGTCGCCGAGGTGCCTGCCCAGCGACAGGGGTGCTCCGCGGTGCGGGCACCGGTCGGCGAGCATCGAGAGCGCTCCGTCGGAGCGCCGGAAGAGCAGCCACTGCTCGCCGAGCGCGGTCACCTTGCGCATGGCTCCGGGGGCGACGAAGCGCGAGGGGACGACGGGGTGCCACTGGTTGCGGAGACCGGTGGCGTAGATGCGGTCCGCGGCTGCGGTGGACGACAGCGTCATTCGTCAGGCTCCCAGTCGGTTCATCTCGGCACGGAAGGACTCCTCGGTCCACGGCGTGCCGTCGGCGGTGTGCACCTTGCGGGCGTTGAGTCCGCGGACCACGTCGGTGAGTTCGTGGCCCTCGTGGGTGAAGACCTCTTCGAGGGTGGCGGCGAGCTTGTACTCGTAGGGCGTGGGCTCGTGCGTACGGGACTGGTGGACGTCCAGGTACGGCCAGGTGTCGGTCACGGTCTCTCCTGAGCGGGCGGGGGAAGGGTCAGAGGTCGAGGACGAGCCGACCGGAGGCGCACCGTGAGACACAGATCATCATGGTGGCGCCGTTGGTCCGCTCGGTCTCGCTGAGCAGGAAGTCGCGGTGGTCGGGCGTGCCGTCGAGCACCCTGGTCTCGCAGGAGCCGCAGATGCCGTCGCGGCAGGAGCTGTCGACTCCGATCCCGGCGTTCTCGACGGCGTCGAGGATCGAGGTGTGCGCGTCGACCCGGAGCGTCAGGCCCGAGGCGCGGCACTCGACCTCGAACTCCGCGTCGTCTCCGCCGCGTTCCGCGGTGGGGGCGGCGAACCGCTCCAGTCGGAGGCGGTCCGCCGGGCAGCGCTCCTCGACGGCGGCGAGGAGGGGTTCGGGTCCGCACGAGTAGACGAGCGCGCCCCCGGGCAGTCGGGTCAGCACCGCGTCCAGGTCGATGTGGCCCAGCTCGTCCTGCGGGACGAGCGTCACCTCGCCTTCGAGCAGGGCGAGTTCGGCGGTGAAGGCCATCGACGCGCGGCTGCGGCCGCCGTAGACCATGCGCCACTCGGCGCCCCTGCGGGTCGCCTCGCGGGCCATCGCGAGCAGGGGGGTGATGCCGATGCCGCCGGCGACGAAGACGTACGAGGCGGCGTCCTCCAGCGCGAAGTGGTTGCGCGGTTCGGAGACGGTCACGGACTGCCCGGGGCGCAGCCGGGTGTGGACGTGCCGTGAACCTCCGCGCGAGGCGGGCTCGTTGAGGACGCCGATCCGGTACGCGCCCTGCTCGTGCGGGTCGCCGCACAGGCTGTACTGGCGGATCCGGCCGCCGACGTGCACGTCGATGTGGGCGCCGGGCGTCCAGGCGGGCAGGGGTTTGCCGTCGGGGTGGGTGAGCTCGACGGAGAGTACGCCCTCGGCCTCCCATGTCATGCGGTGGACGATCAGCTGCAGCGGGTTCTCGCTCATGGCCTGGTGCCTCCTTACCGGCGGTCGGGCAGTGCGGGTGCGGGACGGGGCCGGGCTACCGGCCGGGGATCCGTACGGGTGGGGTGAACGGGTTCTTCATCGGGCCGAGGGCCGTGAGGTCGACCTCGACGAGCGTCGGACCGTTCGAGGCGACGGCCTCGGTGAGGACCGGCGCCGCGTGTTCCTCGGCGGCGATCCGCAGGTAGGGCAGACCGCAGGCGCGGGCGAGCAGGGCGAAGTCGGGGGTGACGAGGTCGACGCCGGAGCGGCGCTCGCCGAGGCGGTCCTGCATGTTGCGCAGCACGCCGTATCCGCCGTCGTTGAAGACGATCAGGGTGAGCCGGGGCCGTTCCTGGGCGAGGGTGAGCAGTTCGCCGAGGTGGACGGCGAGTCCGCCGTCGCCGGCGAGGACGACGGTGGGCGCGCCGGGGCGTCCGAGGGCCGCGCCGATGCCCATGCCGAGGCCCTGGCCGATGCCGCCGCCACGCGGGAAGACGTTGTCCCGGGGGTCGTACAGGGGCAGGAGGCGGTTGCCCCAGCTGCTGGAGGGGATGGTCACGTCACGGGCGACGACGGCCTCGCGGGGCAGCGCGGCGCGCAGGGCGTCGCAGATCGCGGCCTGCGGTCCGATGCCGTCGTGCAGGGCCGCCCGTACGTCGTCGCGGACGGCGCGGACGCGTTCCCGCCAGCCGTCCTCTGCCGGCGCGGCGTACCGGGTGAGGGCCGTGAGGGTGGGTGCGGCGTCGCCGTGCAGCGGGTGGGCGGCGGGGTAGACCCGGCCGAGGGCCGCCGCGTCGAGGTCGATCTGGATGTGTGCCGGGGGCAGTTCGAGGGTGTAGTCGGAGGTCTCGTTGGAGCGGAAGTGGGTGCCGACGGTGACGAGCACGTCCGCGTCGGCGAGGAGGGCGCGGGCGGCGGGGGTGGTGGCGAAGTTGCCGATGACCTGCTCGTGGTCCTCGGGCACCGTGCCGCGTCCGGAGTTGGAGGTGAGGAGTCCCGCTCCGGTCGCCTCCAGGAGCCGGGCGAGTTCCCCGCGGGCTCCGGTGGTGCCGCCGCCGGCCCAGACGAGGGGGCGGCGGGCGGTGGCCAGGAGTGCTCCTGCGGCGGCGAGTTCGCCGTCGGTGGGGGCGGGCACCGCGGAGTACTCGGGGACGACGGGGTCGTCGGTCTGGGGCGCGTACTGGAGGTCGATGGGCCATTCCACGCTCGCCGGTCCGCCGGTTCCGCCGGGCCCGCGGAGCGCGGCCCGCGCCGCCTCGCGCAGGATCCGGCCCGCCCTCTCGGTGTCCGGCACCGTCGCGGCGTGGGCCGAGACGGCGGTGAGCATGCCGAGCTGGTCCTTGGTCTCGTGGATGAACCCCCTTCCGCCGCCGAGGAATGCGCTCTCGATCTGGCCGGTGACGTGCAGGACGGAACTGCCGGCGCTCAGCGACTCGATCAGCGATCCGGCGGCGTTTCCGGCGCCGGTTCCGGTGGAGGTCAGGGCACAGCCGAGGGAGCCCCGGGCCCGTCCGTAGGCGTCGGCGGCGTTCACGGCCGATGCCTCGTGGCGTACGGGGACGAAGCGGAGTTCACGGTCGACGGCCTCGACGAGCGGCAGGTTGTGCACGCTGACGATGCCGAAGACGGTGTCGATGCCCAGTTCGCGCAGGACGGCGACGAGGAGATCGCCTCCGTTGTCGTGACGCATGGTGTCTCCTCAGAGGATGGAGCGGCCGACGCCGCCGCAGACGTCGATGCCGGTGCCGGTGATGTACGAGGCGCGGGGCGAGAGCAGGGTGACGACCGCGTACGCGACCTCCTCGGCCCGGCCGAGCCGGCCGAGGGCGACGCCCCGGTCGGCGGCCAGTTCCGCCTGCCAGTCCTCGTACCTCGTGCCGGTGGCGGCCGCGGCGTGGCGGCGGGTCCACTGGCCGGTGTCGATGAGCCCGAGGCACACGGAGTTGACCCGGATGCCGTCGGCGGCGAGTTCGGCCGACAGGGACTTGGAGAGGTTGAGGATGCCGGCGCGGGCGGCGCTGGTGGTGATCAGGCGGGGCTCGGGCTGTTTGGCGAGGACCGCGTTGATGTTGACGACGCTCGCCGCTCCGGAGCGGGCGAGGAACGGGCGGGCGGCGCGCAGGGGGTTCAGCACCCCGGCGAACTTGAGCTCCAGTTCGTCGCGCCAGTCCTCGGCCGTCGAGTCGTCGAGCCCCTTCATGCGGGACTGTCCGGCGTTGTTGACGAGTCCGTCGACGCCGCCGAACGTGTCGGCGGCGGCGCGGACGAAGCGGTCCACGGCGTCGGCGTCCCGGACGTCGCAGACTCCGGTGAGCAGGCGGTCGCGTCCGGCGCCGAGCCCGGCGGCCGCCGTGGCGAGACGGTCGGCGTCGCGGCCGCAGGTGGCGACGCGGGCGCCCTCGTCGAGCAGGGCGCGGACCGTGGCCAGGCCGACGCCCGAGCTGCCGCCGGTGACCACGATGGTGCGGTCGGCGAGGCCCAGATCCATAACGGGTTTCTCCTGCGTGTCAGTTCATGGTGAAGCCGCCGTTGACGGCGATCACCTGTCCGGTCAGATAGCGGGACTCCTCGCCGAGCAGGTAGGAGACGATCCCGGTCAGGTCGTCCGGCTGCTGCGGCCTGGAAACGGCCCGGTTCGCGCGGTAGAGGTCGTGCCGCTCGGCGGGCACGGTCTCGGTCGCCTCGCCCTCGGTGAGTCCGGGGGCGACCGCGTTGACGGTGATGCCCCTGTCGCCGAGTTCGCGTGCCATGGCCCGGGTGAGGGCGATGACCGCTCCCTTGGAGGCGATGTAGTGGGCGAGGCGCGGGGAGCCGTAGAGGGCCGCGTCCGAGGCGATGTTGACGATCCGGCCGGGCGCCGCGAAGAGCGGGTGGAGGGCCTTGGAGACCAGCCAGGGGCCGCGGGCGTTGACCGTCATCAGCCGGTCCCACACCTCGATGTCGATGTCCTGGAACTCCCTGCCGCCCACGCCGTTGGCGAGCGCGGCGTTGTTGACGAGGCCGTACAGCGGGCCGATCGCCCGCACGGCGGCCGCAAGCGCGGTCACGGATTCCGGGTCGGCGACGTCGCAGCGGACGAAGCGGGCGTCGATGCCCTCCGCGCGCAGCTCGGCGGCCGCCCGCTCGCCCCGCTCCCGTTCCAGTTCGGCGACGACGACGCGGAAGCCGTCCTCGCCCGCCCGGCGGGCCATGGCCAGTCCCAGGCCACGGCCCGCTCCGGTGACGACGACGGTGCGTGCGTCGGCCGGGGGCAGGTCAGCCACGGGTGACGCCGTGCATCGGCGAGTACGCGGGGTAGGTCGGGACCTGCGG
Source organism: Streptomyces sp. NPDC056480 (assembly GCF_042795405.1). Lineage (NCBI taxonomy): Bacteria > Bacillati > Actinomycetota > Actinomycetes > Kitasatosporales > Streptomycetaceae > Streptomyces > Streptomyces sp. NPDC056480. The sequence continues at coordinate 42,775 of NZ_JBHTSA010000013.1, forward strand.
CTTCTGCGTGCCGATGACGACGCAGAAGAGGGCGTCGGTCTCCCCCTCGTTCTTCAGGGAGCGGGTCACGCCGGCCGGGACGACGATCATGTCGCGGTAGCCGAGGGTCCGGTACTCGGCCTCGTCGGGGCCTCGGTGGATGCCGACCTTGACCTCGCCCTCCAGGACGAAGAAGGCCTCTTCGACGTCGTGGTGGGTGTGGGCCGGGCCTTCGGCGCCGGGCGGCAGCAGCATGTTGGAGAAGGTGAAGCCACCGGACGGGAGGATGCGGCTGTCGCCCTCGTGGTTGCCGGTGGCGCCGGAGCCGACGTAGCGGATCTGGCCGCGGCGGTACTGCGGGCCGGCCTTCTCCTGGAAGGAGAGGGTGTCGAAGTCGGCGACCCGGGAGGCCTTGGTCGCGATGAGGGAGTCGGTGTACGCGGCGAGGTCGTCGCCGTTGTCGTACGCGGTGGTGGTCAGAGGCATGGGGGCTGCTCCTGTTCGGGGATGCGTGCGGTGATGCGGAGGTGGGAGAGGACCCAGGCGTTGAAGCGCGCGGGCTGCTCCTGGTTGGCCAGGTGACCGGCGTCCTTGACGATCACGAAGGCGGTCCTGGGGAGGGCTCCGGCGATGGCCTGGCTGCCCTCGACGCCGGTGACCCGGTCCTGGTCGCCGCAGAGGACGAGCGAGGGCGCGGCGACCGCGGGGAGTTCGGCGCGGAGGTCGGCCGAGGCCATGGACTCGGCGGCGTACCCGTAGCCCGGGAGCCGTACCGAGGAGGCCATGGTGTCGACGATCCGCCGGACGAGGCCGGCCGGGGCGCCGGGTGACACCAGGCGTGGTCCGCGGGCCTCGGCAAAGGCGCGCGGGCCGAGTTCGGCGAGCTCGGTGGCGCGGGCTCGCATGCCCGCCGCCTTCGTCCCGTCCGTGCCCGAGCCGGGGCTGGAGTCGGCGACGATCACCGAGGCCACGAGGTCCGGGTGGCGGGCGGCGAGCCGCAGGGCGATCACGCCGCCCCAGGAGACGCCGAGGACATGGGCGCTGCCGCCGCGCTGCCGGATCAGCCGGGCCGCCGTGTCCGCGAAGTCGTCGAGGGTGAGGGGGACTTCGGGGTCGGGCGACCGGGCGTAGCCGGGGGCGTCCCAGGCGAGGACCCGCGCGTACGCGGAGAGTTCGGCGAGCTGGGGGGCGAAGGCGGCCGACGAGGAGCCGATGCCGTGCAGGCACAGGAGGAGGGGGCCGTGGTCGCCGGCCTCCTCGACGTGGACGTCCGTGGCGGCCGGGGTGCGGACGTCGGCGCTCACAGGATCTGGCCCGTCCGCCCGGCGAGCGCGGCGAGGCTCCGCAGGACCGCGTACGGCACCACCTGGCTGGTCGCCGGGTTGCCCGGGTCGGGCAGGTGTGCGACCTCGAAGCGGTACGCCCCGTGCGCGCCGGACGCCTCGATCACATGGCGCGTGTGGCGCGCCGCGGGGTCGGCGACGACCCGGACCCGCACAGCGTCCAGGTCGCCTACGGCCAGCGCGACCGAGGCGGCCACGTTCGTCGACTTGGGGAACTTCGCCGGGACCTCGCGGGCGGTGCCGGTCATGACCTCGACCGGGCCGGTCGCCGTCCGCATCCGGGCGAGCAACTCGGCGTCCATCCACGGCTGTTCGAGGGTCGAGGGCAGCTTGGTGGTGGTCAGCCTGACCTCGTCGAGGGGACCGAGGGAGCGGGCGGCCTGGAGCAGGTCGAGTCCGCCGACGGCGCCGCCGGTGAAGTACACCCGGCCCGGTCCCGCCGCGAGCAGTCGCCTCGCGAGCTCCTCGTCGGTCATCGCGCCGCTGGAGGCGACGAGCAGGTCGGTGCCGGAGGCGAGCACGCGCTCCCCCCACTCCCGTACGACTCCCTGGCCGGCGGCCTCCACGATCAGGTCGCAGAGGTCGAGGGCCTCCTCGAAGGGGACCTGGGGGGCGGGCGCCGCGTCGCCGAGCGGGCGGTTGTCGACGACGCACACCAGCTCGGCGCCCTCCACCCGCCCGTCGGCGAGCGCGGTGCCGACGGTCCGCCCGATCGCGCCCCAGCCGACCACTCCGACCTTGCGTACGGTGCTCATGCGGTGTCCTTCGTGGCGTCGACGGGGGCGAGCGGGCCGGGGTCCGGCGAGCCCGCCATGTGGCAGCGGATCTCCTTCGACGGCGGGCCGGCCGTGCCCCACAGGTCGGAGAGCTCCGGGACCCGTCGCCACACGCGGGCGATCCAGGTGTCCTCGACGATCTGCGCGACCTCGGAGGTGTACTCGCACACGAGCCCGGACGGGTCGGTGAAGTAGGAGAAGGTGTTGTTGCCGGGGCCGTGGCGGCCGGGGCCCCACTGGGGGGTGATGCCGTGGTGGCGGAGCCGGCCGAGGCCGCGCATGAAGTGGTCGACGGAGCTCATCTCGTACGCGACGTGGTTGAGCGAGGTCCACTCGGCCTGGTTGAAGGCGATGCAGTGGTGGTCGGCGTTGCAGCGCAGGAACGCCATCTGGTGCTCGGACCAGTCGGAGACGCGCAGTCCGAGCACCTCGCGGTAGAAGGCGACGGCGGCGTCGATGTCGACGGTGTTGAGCACGGCGTGGGTGACCCCGACGGGCACGGCGCCGTCCCGTCCGCGCGGGACGACCGCGTCGACGTGGGCGCTGATCTCGACGAGGCGCCCTTCGGGGTCGGTGAACCGCAGGCCGTGTCCGCCGCCGGCCTGGCCGAGGGGGCCGGGGCCGAAGACGGGGACGATGCCCCGTGCTTCGAGGCGGCGGGCGGCCTCGTCGACCTCGGCGGGGGTGGCGACGGCGAAGGCGAGCCGGCCGAGGCCCACGCGCTCGTGTGCGGTCAGGTGCAGGACGTGGTGTTCGTCGCCGGTGCCGCGCAGCCACCGCGCGCCGCTGTCGGACTCGACGGTCTCGAGCCCCCAGACCTCCTCGTAGAAGTCGGCGGCCTCGGTGAAGGCGGGGGTGTGCAGCTCGACGTACCGCAGGGAGCGGAGCCGGGCGATCGGGCCGGGCGGTGAGGGTTGCATGGGTCTCTCCAGTCGGGCGGGCGGGGCCCGGAGGGGCGGCTCGGGCAGGGGGCTCGGGGCGGGCCCCGACAGGGGGCTCGGGGCCGGCCCGGACGGTGGGCTCGGCAGCGGGCCCGGACGGTCGACTCGGAGTGCGGGCCCGGACGGTCGACTCGGGGTGCGGGCCGGGTCAGCCGGCCCAGGGAAGGGGGGTGTCGGAGGTGCCCCAGTACAGGGACTTCTGTCGCTGGTAGGCGCGGATCGCGTCCCGGCCCTTCTCCGTGCCGAGGCCGCTGTCCTTCCATCCGCTGAACGGGGTGGCGGCGCTGAACTGCTTGTACGTGTTGATCCAGACGGTGCCCGCCTCGATCCGGCGGGCGATCCGCCAGGCGGCGCGCAGGTCACGGGTCCAGATGCCGCAGGCGAGGCCGTATACGGAGTCGTTGGCCTGGCGGACGAGGTCGTCCTCGTCGTCGTAGGGCAGGGCGACGAGGACGGGGCCGAAGATCTCCTCCCGGCAGGTACGGGAGGTGTTGGCCAGGCCGTCGAGGACGGTCGGAAGGTAGTAGGCGCCGTCCCGGTACCGCTCCCCCGTGGGCGCCGACCCGCCGCAGAGCACGCGCGCGCCTTCGGAGCGGGCGAGGTCCACATGGGCGGCGACCGCGTCGCGGTGGCGGTGGTGCACCAGGGGGCCGACCTGGGTGGAGGGATCGGTGCCGGGGCCGACGCGCAGCTTGCGGACCCGCTCGACGAGCTCGCCGACGAAGGTGTCGTGGATCTCGCGTGCCACGAAGAGCCGCGAGCCGGCGATGCAGGACTGGCCGCTGGACGAGAAGATCCCGAACAGCACCCCTGCCAGTGCCTGTTCGATGTCGGCGTCGGCGCGCACGATCGTCGGCGACTTGCCGCCGAGCTCCAGCGAGGCGGGGACCAGCTTCTCGCCGGCGATCGCGGCGATGGACCGGCCCGTCTCGGTGCCTCCGGTGAATCCGATCCGGGCGACGAGGGGGTGGCGCACGAGGGCGTCGCCGACGATCCGGCCGCTGCCGGGCAGAACCGACAGGAGGGCGGTGGGCAGGCCGGACTCGTCGAGCGCCCGGGTGATCAGCCGTCCGAGGGCGAGGGAGACCAGGGGGGTCCAGGCGGCGGGCTTGAGGAGGACGGCGTTTCCGGCGGCGAGCGCGGGGGCGATCTTCTGCGCGTCGCTGGCGACCGGGGAGTTCCAGGGGTTGATCGCGCCGACCACGCCGATCGGTTCATGGACGCTCATGGTGACGTACGGGCCGCGGGACGGCGTGACCGTGTCCTCGGCCGTCTCCAGGGCGGCGGCCATGTACCGGAAGGTGCCCGCCGCGCTGAGGGCGAGGGCCCGCGTCTCGGTGAGGGTCTTGCCGGTGTCGGCGGTCTGTACGGCGGCGAGCTCGGGGGCGGCCTCCTCGACCAGGTCGGCGATCCGGTGGAGGAGACGGGCGCGCTCGTGGGCGAGCAGGTCCCGCCAGGCGGGGTCCGCCACCGCCCGTGCCGCGGCCTCGGCCGCCTCGCCGACCTCGGCGGCGGAGGCGGAGTGGACGGTGGCGAGGACGCGCCCGGTGGCCGGGTCGACGGTGTCGAGGGGCTCGCCCGCACCGCGTCGCCACTGGCCCGCGATCAGGATGTCGGTGGGAAGGAGCGGCACGGGTGGACCTCCGGGCGGGGACGGAAGGGGAGTTGGCTCCGGACCCGGACGTGGTCCGGCTCGATCCCGAGAGCGAAATCGTCGAAGCACTAGAAATCTAAGCGCTTAACTAAATCTCGACAAGCCCCCGATTCGAGATCGTTGCCGAATCGGCCTTGAGCACGTCCTTCACGGAGCCGATGATGACTACCGGGCCCACGAGTCAGGGATCTCTAGGCGCTTAACCATTGACCGCTTAGATAAGGACCCCTACTGTCTCGGCAACTCCCCTGCCCGCGGAAGGACCCCCTCCATGACGACTGTGGCCGGTCAGCAGGCCCTCGGCTCCGTAGCCGCGCGACTCGAACGACTTCCGCACTCCCGGTGGCACGTCAAGGTCCGGTTCCTGATCGGCGCCGTCACCTTCTTCGAGGCGTTCGACCAGCTCCTCGCCGCGTCCGCGCTGCCCGTCCTGATGAAGGAGTGGCACCTCACCACCGGACAGGCCACCCTCGCCGTGACCGCCGCCTCCGTCGGGATGCTGCTCGGCGCCCTGGCGGCCGGCTGGCTCGGCGACCGGATCGGCCGCGTCCGCACCGTCGCCCTGGGAGTCGGCGTCACCGGCCTCGCCAGCCTCGCCGTCGCCTTCTCCGGCAGCATCGAGACCTTCTCGCTCTTCCGGTTCGTCCAGGGCCTCGGCATCGGCGGGGTCGTACCCGTCGCCGCCACGTACATCAACGAGATCGCCCGCTCCGACAAGCGCGGCCGGTTCGTCCTGCTGTACGAGATGATCTTCCCGGCAGGCCTCGCGGCGGCCACCCTGGTGGCCGTGTGGGTGGTCCCCCACTTCGGCTGGCGCGCGATGTTCGTCATCGGCACGATCCCCGTGCTGCTCGCCGCCGCGCTCCCTCGCCAGGTGGCCGAGTCCCCCCGGTGGCTGCTGTCCCGCGGACGCGTCCGCGAGGCGGAGGAGGTCATCGCCCGCATCGAGGCCGAGGTCGCCCGCTCCGCCTCCGGAGCGCTGCCCGCCCCCGCCGCGGACCTGGCCGACGAACCGGCCGGCGGCCGCCTGGGCGATCTCTTCCGGGGACGCTACCTCCGCCGGACCGCGGTCGTGTCGGGACTGTGGTTCGTCGCCTACTACGTCAACCACGGCATCTCCACCTGGCTGCCCTCGCTCTACACGAAGACCTTCGGCCTGGACCTGACCACCGCCCTCGTCTACAGCCTGCTCAGCAACATGACCGGCCTGCTCGGCACGTTCGTCGTCGCCCTCCTGATCGACCGCGTCGGCCGCAGGCCCGCCCTGGTGGGCGCGCTCGTCGGCACCGTGCTCTCGCTCGGCGTGCTCGCCCTGGCGGGCGCGACCTCGGGCGGCCAGGTGGCGCTCTTCGCCTCCTGTACGACCTTCTTCCTCTACGCGATCAACGCGGGGCTCTACCTGTACTCACCCGAGCTCTACCCCACGTCCAGCCGGGCCAGGGGCGCCGCGTTCGGCGGTGTGTGGAACCGGCTGGGCGTCATCCTCGGCCCCGTCACCGTCGGCGCGATCATCGGCGCGGGCGGCAGCCTGTCCCTCGTCTTCGCCCAGCTCGCCGTGGTGGCGGCCGTCGGAGCCGCGATCGCCTGCTTCGCCGTCGAGACCAAGGGCAGGACGCTGGAGGAGCTCAACGCCTGAGACGACCGGCGAGGAGCGGGGCCCGCGACGGACCGGGCGCCCGGCACGGAGAGCGGGCGCCCGGCACACAGCGGGCGCCCGCGCGCTTTCACCTCAGGACTAAGATTCTCAGTGCTGTGAGAAATCGGGGGACGACGCAGGACGAGGGGAAAGAGCATGGCTGCATCGAGGCCGGCGGACCGTGACGCCGTCGCGCGCGTGATCGAGGACTGGGCGCGGGAGAGGCCCGAGCTGGATACCGGCCCGCTGGAGGTCCTCGCCCGCCTCCACCGCTCCTACCTGCGCTACAACACCCGGCTCACCGCCTCGATCGAACGTCACGGCCTGTCCGTGGCCGGCTTCGACGTCCTCACCGCGCTGCGGCGCGCCGGGCACCCCCATCGGCTGACCGCGGGGCAGCTCGCCGACTCGGGCCTCGTGTCGTCGGCGGGGGTGACGCTGCGGATCGACCGCCTGGAGAAGGACGGCCTCATCGTCCGCGAACGGGACGACGACGACCGCAGGGTCGTCTACTCCCGCCTCACCGACAAGGGTCTCGCGACGGTGGACACGGTGTTCGCCGAGCACCTCGACAACGAGCGGCGGATGCTCGCGGGCCTGTCGCCCTCCGAACACCGCCAGCTCGCACGCCTGCTGCGCAAGCTGGAGGTGTCGATCGTCTCCTCCGACGAGCAGCCGACCGACACCACGGCGTAGCGCTCCTACGGCGCCGGGAGCCGTCCCGCCGCGACGGCGGGGGCCGACGTCCCCCCGGCCGTGCTTCCCCTCTCCTTCCGGCGAGCGGCGAGTGCGTGGACCGTGCCGTCGTCCGTGAGGGCGAACAGCCAGTCACCGCTGACGGAGAGGGCCGAGGCCACTCCGGCTCCGAGGTCGTACGAGGCGGTGCGCCGGCCGGTGGCCCGGTCGAGGACGAGCAGTCTCCCGTCCCACGTCCCCACGTACACGTGATCCCTCGTCACCAGCGGATGCGTCGTCGGCGAACCGTCGCCGACCGCACAGCCCATGGCCACGCGCCACGGGTCGTCCAGCGGGCTCTCCCCCGCCAGGTAGCCGGAGCCGGTCTCCCACAGCGGCTTCGACGGATCGGCGGCGCCGGTGTCGTACGCGCGCACGACGCCGTCCCGGCCGGCGGCGTAGACGGTGCCGCCCCACGCGGCGGGGCTGGTGAGCGGGGCGCGCCCCGGTTCGCAGGTGCTGCCGCCGCCGAGCCTGGACTCCCAGACCACGGCTCCCGTCCTCGGGTCGTGGCCCCGGGTGCCGTACGCCGTGGACGTCACCAGCTGCGGCGCGCCCGTGGCCGGGTCGGTCAGGACGGGAGAGGAGTGGCTGTCGATGTCGCCCGCGGTGTCCTTGACCCACAGCCGGGTGCAGGTCGCGAGATCCATGGCGATGACGGTGTTGCTCGACATGGAGTGCAGATAGGCGGTGTCGGAGCCGGGTTCGCGGATCACCGTGCTGTGGGCCTGCCCCCAGGAGAACGAGGCGCCGAAGCCTCCGGGCAGCAGGCCGCCGGTCTCGGCGTCGCGGCAGCGCACCGTGGAGGCGTCCTGGTAGACGGCGACCGATCGGGGGTCCGCGCCCGTGAGGGTGAGGACGCTGACCGGTCCGCCGGCGCGGCCGTAGCGACGCACGGTGTCCCCGTGGGTCTCCTCGCGGTCGATCGACTGCCAGGCGATGCGGCCGCTCGCCGCGTCCAGGGCGTAGACGCGGCCGACTCCGGTGGTCAGGTAGACCTTGCCGCCGTGGAGGGTCGGCGCCGACTCGGCGTCGCCGTCCAGGTACGTGCGCCACAGCTCGCGCCCTGAGGCGATGTCGTAGGCGAGCATCATGCTGTACGGCGAGTCGAAGGCGCGGGACGAGACGATGAGCCGGCCGTCCGCTATCACCGAGCCGTTGAGGTTGAACTGCTCGCCGGTGTGGCGGGCCCATCTGAGGTCGAGCGTGGCGCCCGGCGTGTCGGCGCTCGCGGACCGGCCGGCCTCGTCGCCGCCCTGTCGCAGCCAGTCCCGACCGGTCCCGGGCCTGGCGAGGTCGGCGTCGCGGACGACCCGGAAGGTGTTCCTCACGACGGGGAACCGCACGCCCCGGGTGTCGTGCGCGACGGACTCGGCGGTGTAGGTGCCGGGCCTGAGCCCGCGCAGTGCGCCGCTCGCCCGGGTCCAGGCACCGCGCGCGCCGGGACAGGTCTCCGGCGTGCCGCCGGGCGCGGTGTGGCAGTTCTCGATGCCGGGGCGGGAGGCGCCCCTGCCGAAGCGGACGGTCTCGCGGTCGACGACGCGGCCGCGGTCGTTCCGGACGGTGAGCACCGCCTCGGCGGGGGTGCGGCCGTCGTCCTCCGCGTACGCCTCGACGGGGACTCCGGCCCGTTCGCCGTGGACGCTGCCGTCCGCGGGACTGACGAGGGCCGCGTCGTCGTCGACGTCGAACTGGCGGTGGATGCCGGTCACATGGCCGGTGTCCTCGTCGCGGTGGGTACGCGGGTCGTCGGTGATGCCGCTGAAGTCGAGGACCTTGTAGTCGGGGCGGGCGCCGTCGATGCCGTACGTGCCCTGGTTGTTGATCTCGACGGACCTCTTGAAGGCGCCGCGCCGGAACTCGGCCTGCTGGTTGTGGCCTGCGGCGACCATCCGTACGTCGTACTTGGCGAGTTCGTCGATCGTCGGCTGCATGCCCGCGCCGGGGCCCCACTGGGTGAAGAGCGAGCGGTGGGCGAAGACGAAGACCTGCTTGCCGACGGCGTGCCGGGCGAGGTCCCGGCGCAGCCACTCCAGCTGCGGCTCGAGACCGCTCGCGTCGTAGTTGTCCTCCAGGACGACGATGTGGCGTCCGTTGCGGTCGAAGCTGTACCACTCGGGTGCGAGGTTGCGGCGGTAGTACTCCAGGCTGCCGGCGTAGCCCTGGGAGGTCGCCGTGCCGCCGAAGTCGTGGTTGCCCATCACCGGGTAGAAGGGGTGGCCGAGCCGGCCCTGTTCGAGGCCCTTGCTGAAGAGGTCGTAGCCGCCCTGGCGGCGCGGCTCGTCGGCGTAGTCGGTGACGGTGAGGTCGCCGGTGGCGATCTGCATCGTCGCGCCGTCGACCTCGGACATCGCCCGTACCTGGCCGGTCCACTGGGGCAGGGCGCGGCGGGCCTCGTCGTCGTTGCGGTTGCCGACCTCGGTGTCGGAGTTCATGACCCACTTCTCGGTGGGGTTCGAGGCGTTGCGGTCGGGGACGAGCGCGAAGTCGACGCCCGTGCCGCCTGTTTCGGGGATCCGGTGGAAGAACTGCGGGATCCAGTCCTTGCGCAGAGCGGGCGTGTAGCCGTCGGGCGAGACGATGGCGACGAGGTCGGTCTCGCGTCGGGCGGGGTCGATCTCCAGGCGGTACGCGCCGTCGGCGCCGGTCGTGGTCCACACGGCGCCGTCGGTGACGTCGATGCCGGGCATGGGCCGTTCGCCCTTGTCCCGCTTGCCGTCGCCGTCGGTGTCCTTGAAGACGGTGCCCTCGACGGTGGCGGTCGCGGCCCGGTCGGCGGTGCCGTCGGCGAACGCGGCCTGGGGTGCGAGGAAGGAGAGCGCGAGGGCGCCCACGGTCGCCACCCGGATCCGGTGCGTCCTGCGGCGCGGCCGGAGGGCCGCGATCAGCAGGGCGGAGCCGGCGGCCGCGGCGAGGGCGACGGTGAGCACGGTGGTCCACGGGAAGGCCGGCGGCGCGTGGACACCGTGTGCGTCGACGAGCGGGGTGTCCGCGGTGGCGTCGGCGGCCGTGCCGTCGAACTCGACGACGACCCGGGTCAGTCCGCCGTGCTCGATGAGCGGGGTGAGGTCGAGCGCGTCGACGCGGCAGCCCCAGGCGAGTTCGACGACGACGCCCCCGGGGACGCCGCCCTTGTCGCCGGCCGCGCCGGATCCGGTGGCCGGGCAGCCGGCCCTGAGCAGTCCGGCCGCCCAGGCGCCCGCCTGGTCGGCCGGCACCACGCCGTGGTGCACGATGAGGCGGCCTCTGGTGACGTCGTCACCGGTCGCCAGCACCAGTTCGGCCTGCTCGCGCGAGACGTGCGCGAACGCGGGCTGGGCGCCGATGCCCAGCACGAGGAACAGCAGCGCGAGCGCGAGCCCGGCTGCCGTGCGTAGGGGATTCATGAAGGTGGAGGCTAGGCATCCGCCGTCCGGATACCGGTCGGTACCCGTCTGATTTCACCATGCTGTGCACAAGAGTTCAGCATGAGCGATCACATTCGTACGGAAGTGAACAAGCGCCGAGCCGGATGCCCGGAGGAGGCGTCGCTCTCTCCGGGCATCCGGTACGCCGGGCCCGAGGGCCCGCGGACGTCCTGTCAGGCCAGGACGTTCAGCGCGGCGGGCCGCACCCTGAGGGTCACCGGCAGGACGGCGTCGACCTCGCCGTCCGCGCCGTACGGGAGGGGGCGGTCCGCTTCCAGGCGGACCTCCTTGCCGCGCAGGATCTCGACCTCGGGCCGGTTCACGTGCACGCCCGTCTTCAGCTCGTTCATCATGGCGAAGAAGAGGCGCTTGGGCGCCTGCTTGATGATCACGACGTCGAGCAGCCCGTCGTCGATCCGCGCACCCGGTGCGACGTTCCTCCCGAACCCGTAGAAGCCCGAGTTCGCCACGACCACGGTGTAGCCGGTGCGCCCGTGCCGCACGCCGTCGACGGTGACGCGGTACGCGGCGGGCTTCCAGGCGAGGACCGCCCGCAGGCCGCCCGCGTAGTACGAGGCCGCGCCGCGCAGCACGCGGGAGGCGTTGGCATGGCGGTTGGCCACCGCGTCGACGCCCGCGTACACACTGCCGAGGACGCAGGTCCCGGCGTGCACGGCGGACTCCACCTCGATCGTGTCGACGGCCCGCGGCTCGCCGTGGAGCAGTATCTCGACGAGCCGCGGGGCGTCCGTGGGCAGGCCCAGGGCGCGGGCGAAGTCGTTGCCGCGCCCCGCCGGGACGAGGCCGAAGACCGTGTCCGTACCGCTGAGCGCACCTCCGACACAGCCGGCCATGCCGTCACCGCCGACGGCGAGCACGACGTGCCCCCGCGCCCCGGCGTCCTGGGCGAGCTCTCTGGCGTGCTCCAGGCTGCGGCTGTAGACGGTGTCGAGCCTGGCACCCGCCTCCCGCAGCAGACGGGCCAGCGGGAGCAGACCCGCCGTGCCGCTGGAACCCCCTGCGGTGGGGTTGACGACGGCGGTGAACTGTCGCATGGATCTGGCCTCCGGGCGGCAGAAGTAGGGTTCAGCGGACGGGGATGAGAACTCCGGGGCTCAGCACACCGGAGGGGTCGACCTCGGCCTTGACGGCCTGCAGCATGCGGATGCCGAGGGGACCGATCTCCCGGGCGTACCAGTCGCGGTGGTCGGTGCCGACGCCGTGGTGGTGGCTGATGGTGCCGCCCGCGGCCAGGATCGCGTCGTTGGCCGCACGCTTCACCGGTTCCCAGTGCGCGACGGCGTCCTCCCCCTGTGCGGAGACGACGGTGAAGTACAGGGAGGCGCCGTTCTCGTAGGTGTGCGAGATGTGGCACATGACGAGCGGCGGCGTGCCGGCCTCGGTCAGCGCGCTCGTCAGCGCCTCCCGCACGGCCGCGTAGAGGCCGGGGATCGCGGACCAGAAGGCCGCGGTCTCCAGCGTCTCGGCGAACGCGCCGGCGTCGAGCAGCGCGTCCCGCAGGTAGGGCGCGTTGTACCGGCCGTGCTCCCACTTGTCGCCGGGCTCCTCGCCGATGAGCTCTCCGTCGCAGGCGAGGAGGACCTCGCGGGCGACGGCACGGCGGGCCATCGTCTCCTCCTCGGTGCCCTCGTAGCCGACGATGGCCACGCAGCCCGGGTTCTGCGGGAGTTCGGCGCTTCCGATGGCGTCCGGCTGCGCGAGACCGATGAAGGTCTCCGACTCGTCCGACAGCCGCAGCACCGTGGGCCGCGGGCCGTCCTGGGCCAGTCGGCGCAGTGCCGCCGTGCCGGCCTCGAAGGAGGCGAAGCGCCAGCCCTCGTAGATCCGCTTCGACGGGAGCGGACGGATGCGCACGGTGACCGCCGTGATCACTCCGAGGGCGCCCTCGGAGCCGAGGACCAGCTGGCGCAGGTCGGGGCCGGCCGCCGAGCGCGGGGCCCGGCCGGTCTCCAGGGTGCCTTCGGGGGTCGCGACCGTCAGACCGAGGACCATCTCGTCGAAGCGGCCGTATCCGGCGGACGCCTGGCCGCTGGAGCGGGCCGCGGCGAAGCCGCCGACGGTCGCCCACTCGAAGGACTGCGGGAAGTGCCCGAGGGTCCAGCCCTTCTCGTTGAGCAGCGCCTCGGCCTGCGGGCCGCGCAGTCCGGGCTGGAGCGTCGCGGTGCGGGACACCTCGTCGACGGCGGTCAGCCGGTCGAGCCGCCGCAGGTCGAGCGCGACGAACGGCCGCTTCGTGGTGGGCGCGAGGCCGCCGACGACGGAGGTGCCGCCGCCGAACGGTACGGCGGAGACGCCGTGTTCGGCGCAGGCGCGCAGCACGGCGAGGACCTCGTCGTGGTCGCCCGGCAGCACGACGGCGGCGGGGATGTCGTCGACCTCTCCGGCGCGGATGCGCAGCAGGTCGGGGGTCGACTTCCCCCGGGTGTGCCGGATGCGGCTCTCGGCGTCCTCCCGCAGGGAGTCCGGCGTGCCGACGGCCTCGACGAGGGCGGCGCGGGCCTCGTCGGGCAGCGCCGGGGCGGGCGGCGCGATGTCGGCGAGTGCGGCGGGGCCGCTTTCGCGCGGGGTGACGCCGAGCAGGTCACGCAGCAGGCCGGTGACCGAGTCGGGCAGGGGTGCCGCCTTGGCCGGGTCGCCCCAACCGCTCCACAACATGTCCACTTCGAAAGGGTTCCTAACGGTCTGTTTCACGGATGGCGCTGCCACTCGGCCGACGCTGGCATTACACTGTGACAGATGACGCCCATTCGTCACAACCATGAAGACACAGATCCCGTGCTCGACGCCGCACGCGACTGTGTGCTCGCCGTCGGCGTACGGCGAACCACCCTCACCGACATCGCCCGGCGCGCGGGCGTGTCCCGGATGACGATCTACCGGCGCTGGCCCGATGTGCGCAGCCTGGTGGGTGACCTGATGACCCGTGAGTGGATCGCCGTCGCCGCCGGGGCCATGCCGGCCTCCGACGAGGACCGGCCCGAGCGGGAGCGGATCGTCGAGGGACTCGTCGCGGGAGCGGCCGCGTTCCGGGCCCACCCGCTCTTCCACAAGATCATCGACGTCGATCCCGAGCTGCTGCTGCCGTACATCCTCGACCGCCGGGGCGCCAGCCAGGACGCCCTGCTCGGGCTCCTCCACACGGCACTCGAGGACGGCCACGAGGACGGATCCGTACGCCGCGTCCGGGCGGACCTGCAGGCCAGGTCCCTGCTGCTGGTCGTCCAGTCCTTCACGCTCTCGCTGCGCACCATGACCGACGACACCGATCCCGAACTGAGCGAAGCCGCCTTCCTCGACGAGCTGCGCACCCTGCTGGAGAGGACCATCGCCCCATGAACCCCACGAGCAGCCCCGCCCTGCCCGGCTCCTCCCTCGACGCCCGGCGGCGCCTGCGCGAACTGGACCGGCTCGCCGGCGGCGCTGCCGACAGCGTGGTCGACGTCCTGGTCGTCGGCCTGGGTGCCACCGGCGCCGGAGCCGCCCTCGACGCGGCCACCCGCGGGCTCACCGTCGCCGCGATCGACGCCCACGACCTCGCCTTCGGCACGTCACGCTGGAGCTCCAAGCTGATCCACGGCGGACTGCGCTACCTCGCGTCCGGACAGCTCGACGTCGCCCACGAGAGCGCGGTCGAGCGGGGCATCCTCATGGAGCGCACCGCCCCCCACCTCGTCCGCGCGCAGCCCTTCGTGCTTCCCCTCACCCCGCTCGTCAGCCGCGGCCAGGCCGCCCTCGCCCGCGCCGGATTCCTCGCGGGCGACCTGCTGCGCGTGGGCGCCCGCACCTCGCGGAGCACGCTGCCCCAGCCGCGCACGCTCTCCGCGGTCGAGACCCGGCACCTCGCCCCGGCCCTCCGCCCCACGGGGCTGCGCGGCGGACTGCTCTCCTGGGACGGCAGGCTCTCCGACGACGCCCGTCTCGTCACCGCGATCGCCCGCACGGCGGCCGCGTACGGCGCCCGCGTCCTCACCCGCACCCGGGCCCTCGAGCTGCACCGCGACGGCGCGCTGGTCCGCGACGAGACCACCGGCCAGGAGCTGCGGATCCGCGCGCGTACGGTCGTCAACGCGGCCGGGGTCTGGGCGGGCGGCCTCGTCGACGACGTACGCCTGCGGCCTTCGCGCGGCACCCATCTCGTCCTGCGCTCCGAGGACCTCGGCCGGCTCTCCGCGGGCCTGCACATCCCGATCCCCGGCGAGACGAACCGCTTCGTGCTGGTCCTCCCGCAGGGCGACGGACGGGTGTACGTCGGCCTCACCGACGAACCCGTCGACGGCGACATCCCCGACGTGCCCGAGGTCCCCGAGACCGACATCGGCTTCCTCCTCGACGTCCTCGGCTCCGCGCTCGACGTCACCGTCCACCGTGCCGACGTGGTCGGTGCCTTCGCGGGCCTGCGGCCCCTGCTCGACACCCGGGACGCGGACGCGGCGGGCCGCACCGCCGACATCTCGCGCAAGCACGCCGTGCTCACCTCTCCCTCCGGCGTCGTCACCGTCGTCGGCGGCAAGCTGACCACGTACCGCCGCATGGCCCAGGACGCCGTCGACGCCGCCGTGACCGCCGGCGACCTGACCGCCGGGCCGTGCCGTACCGCGTCCGTCCCCCTCGTCGGCGCCGCCCGACCGAAGGTCCTCGCCGGGCTCGACGTCCCGGCCCGGCTCGTGTACCGCTACGGCTCCGAGGCACCCGCCGTGCACGCGCTCGGCATCGAAGACCCCGCCCTCGCCCGTACCGTCGTCCCCGGTCACCCGGTCACGGGCGCCGAGCTGGTGTGGGCCGTCCGCCACGAGGGCGCCCTCGACGTCTCCGACCTCCTCGACCGCCGCACCCGCATCGGCCTGGTCCCGGAGGACCGCGCCGCGGCCGAGGAGGCCGCCCTGAACGCCCTGGCGGAGTCGGCCCCGGTGAAGTGACGTGCGGTGACGTCGAGGCGGGTGCGGCCTGGCGGGATCCGGCGGCGCCTTCTTCGCGCGGGGGTCTCCGTGATGTCCGATCCGGCGAGCGCGGGCAGAATTGACGGGAGAGTCCCGCTCCGTCGGTGAGCAGCGCGCCCGCCGGCCGTCCGTGCCCGGAAAGGGGGCCGTGTGTCCTCGCCTCGACCGGGGGGTCGGCCGGGAGACGAACAGGCTCCCGGGCCTCTCTGGTCGGAGCCCGGGACGCTGCTCGAGCAGGTGGCCGTGGCCGTGCTCGGCATCGACGAGGACGGCCGGATCTGCTACTGGGGGCCCGGTGCGCAGCGGCTCTTCGGCCACGGGGCCGCGGACGTGCTGTCCCGGCCCGCCGCCGTCCTCTTTCCCGCCGCTCCCCTGGACGGGGCCGGTACCGCGGAGCGCCTCGCGGAGCGCGGTCGGACCTTGGGCTACTGGCGGGCACGGGTGCCGACGCTGCACCGGGACGGCAGGATCTTCGACTGCGGGTTCCGGGTCTTCCCGGTGACCGGCACGGGCGGCCGCTCCGTCATCCTGGGTCTGGCGAGCGAGAGCTCCGGGCTCGACCGGGTGAAGACCAACCTCGCGTTTCTCGACGCGCTGTTCGCGACGTGCCCGATCGGCCTGGTGATGCTCGACGAGGACCTCCGGTACGTCCACCTCAACCAGGCCCTGGCCGACATGGACGGGACCCCGATCGAGGACCACATCGGCCGGACCATGGCCGAGTTCATGATCACCTCCGACGGGGGTGAGTACCAGCGCATGCTCCGCGCCGTCGCCGACGGGGGACGGCCCGTCGTGAGCACGCTGGTCGTGCTGCGCACGCCGGGCCGTCCCGACCGCGAGCAGGTACGCTCCGTGAGCTTCTTCCCGCTCAGTCGGGCCGTCGGCTCGCGGGCGGGGGTGGGCGGTCTCCTGGTGGACGTCACCGACCGTGAGCAGGCCCTCGTGGAGGCGGCCGCCGGCAGACGGCGTCTGGCGCTGCTCGACCGGGCCGCGGCCCGGATCGGCACCACGCTGGACGTGAACGTCACGGCCCGCGAGCTGGTCGAGGCGGTCGTTCCCGAGTTCTGCGAAGCCTCCGTGGTGGAGGTCGTGGAGTGGAAGGACGAACGCGAGGTGTTCGATCCGGACGCGGTGCTGCTCACCCGCCGGATCGCCGCCGGCACGTGTCTTCCGCCGCCCGCACCCGAGCTGGTCGGCGGCCTGGAGCGCGTGACGTATCCGCCCGGCTCGAGCATCCACCGGGCCCTCACGACGGGCCGTCCCGTCTGCGTCCCCGTGAACGCGGATTTCATGACCCGCACGGTCATCCACCAGGCCCGTGCCCGCCTCCTGATCGACAGCGGTCTGACCTCGCTCCTCATCGCTCCGCTGATCGCGCGGGGCACGGTGCAGGGCATCACCATGTTCGGCCGCTCCGGCGGCCGTCCGGAGTTCACCGAGGACGACCTCAGCCTGGCGGGCGAGCTCGCCTCGCGGGCCGCGCTGTGCCTGGACAACGCACGGCTCTACAGCCGGGTCCAGGACATCGCGCTCACCCTCCAGCGGGCGCTGCTGCCCACCGCCCTCGCGAGCAGCCCGGCCGTGCGCGTGGCCCACCGCTACCTGCCGGGCAGCCAGGCCACCGAGGTCGGCGGCGACTGGTACGACGTGATCGATCTGCCCGGCGGCCGGGTGGCCCTGGTGGTCGGCGACGTGATGGGGCACGGCGTGCCCGCGGCGGCGGCGATGGGGCGGCTGCGCATCACCGCCAAGGCCCTGGCCCGCCAGAACCTGGAACCCGCCGGCCTCCTGGAGGAGCTCGACGCCTGCGCCCAGGACGCGGGCATCGCGTACGCGACCTGCCTCTACATCCGCTACGACCCGACGACGGGCCTGGCCCGCATCGCGAACGCGGGTCATCTGCCCCCGCTGCTCCGCCGGGCGAGCGGCACGGTCGAGTCGGTGGACGAGGTGCTGGGGGTGCCGCTGGGCGTCGGCGGCGTGCCCTTCCGTACGACCGAGATCGAGCTCCACGACGGCGACACCCTCGCGCTGTACACCGACGGACTCGTCGAGGCGCGCGGCGTCGACATCGATGCGGGAATGGCCGCGCTGCGCTCGCAACTCGAAGGCGCGACCGGCACGTTGGAGGAGGCGGCGGACGGCGTCCTGGCACGGCTGCTGCCCGAGGCGCCCACCGACGACGCCGTGATCGTGCTCGCCCGGATCCAGCGCGAAGGCCTCGGGGACGCCTCGGCCTGATCGACGGGACGGCCCCCGGCACGGCGGCTCCGGCGAGACCCGCTCCGCTCAGCCGCCGCTGGACGAGCGCACCCGCAGTCGCGGGAGGACGAAGAGCCGGTGCCGGGGAGCGTCCGGCTGCTCGATCCTGCGCACCAGCAACTCCACCGCGGACGCGCCGACTTCGTGCTTCGCCGGGGCGATGGCGCTGAGCGGGACGTCGGCGAGTCCCGCCACCTCGTCGTCGTACGCCACGATGGCGACGTCGCCGGGGATCTGGACGGATCGCGCGCGCAGCCTCCTCAGCAGCGCGAGCGCGTGGTTGTCGGGATGGGCGATGACCGCGTCGACGCGGCCGGCGGCCACGGCGGCCAGCAGCTCCTCGACCGGGTCGTCGTACTCCGGGCTCCCGGGACCCGCGTCGCCGGTGTCCAGGACGGACACCGGAAGGGGCGTTTCGAGGCCTGCAGCCCGCACGCCCGCCTCGAAGCCCTCGATGATCCACTGTGCGGTCGGGCTCGTGCCGCGCACGAGCAGCGCGAGGCGCGTGCGGCCGGCCTCCGCGAGGTGCCGCACGGCCAGGCGCGCCCCGTGGACGTGGTCGGACACGACGTGGTCGATGCCGGCCGTCTCGTCCGACTCGGGCCGGCGCTCCACGATCACGACGGGGACGGGCAGGTGCTCGTACCAGCCGCGCGGCCCGGTCGGAACGACGAGGAGGCCGTCGACGCCGTCGCCGATCATCCTGTCGACCTGCGCGCGTTCCTCGTCCGCGTCGTACCCCGAGATGTCGAGCACCAGCCGGGCGTTCCGTGCGGCGGCCGCCTCGCGTGCGCCCTTGATCACCTCGGGGTAGTAGTAGTCGGCGGACGGCACGATCAGGCCGATGACGCGCTCCCGGCCGCGGGCCGGTGCGGCGGGGTCCGCGTCCGCGGGCGCGGTCTCCGCCCAGGTCTCGGGAAGCATGGCCCCGCCGTGCACCCGGGCGACCAGACCGCGGTCGGCGAGGACCTCCACGTCGCGGCGGATCGTGACCGGGGAGACTCCCAGCTCGGCGGCGAAGTCGCTGACCCGGAGGGAGCCCTCCTCGCGCAGCCTGCGCAGGATCGCCTGATGCCTGTGTTCCGCGTGCACTTCCCCGCTCCCCTCGGACGACGGCCCAGTTCAGGAGCAGTGTAGCCACCTTGCGATCGATCCTGTCTGTTCTTCATCGAATGGACAACCGATGGCTGTTCCTGTCCAAACCGTTGCCCTCTTGGTTTTCTGCGTGTTAGAAACCCCACGCTTACGAGCCAGCGACAGCGCCGAGGCAACGACGCGCTCCTCCCGTAAAGGTCGTCTCCCATGCCATCTCCCTGGCCTCGCCGCACCTTCCTCCACGCCGCCGGCGGGGGCGCGCTCGCCCTCGGACTCGGCGGGACCCTCGCCCACCCGTCCGGCGCCGCCGAAGTCCCCGGGCTCGCAGGGGCGTTCACCTCCACGTCCGCCGCGGAGGCCGACGCGGAGTTCGACGCGCTGCGCGGCAAGTGGCGCGACCTCATCCTCGGTACGGGCTTCAGCCCGACGGCGGAACCGTTCCGGAGCATCCTCGGCACCCTCGGCACGACCGCGGCCGGCTACCTGGCGACCATGGCCCCGGCGAGCGGCTCGCTCTGGCCCGGCCGCTCCTGGGCCGACCCGGAGCCCGACCTCGACGCCGAGTCGTACGCCTTCTCCGCGACCATGAACGACAGTTACAACCGGCTGCGGACCATGGCCGAGGCGTACTCCCAGCCGGGCACCGGACTGACCGGGGACACCGGACTCCGGGACGCCGTCCTCACCGGCCTCGACCACCTCCACTCCGAGGTCTACAACGAGCGCACGACGCGCTACGGCAACTGGTACAACTGGCAGATCGGCGCCCCTCAGGCACTGATGGACACCTGCGTGCTGATGTACGACCACCTGTCGCCGACCCGGATCGCCGACTACTGCCGGGCCGTGGACGCGTTCGTGCCGGATGCGGTCTTCGCCTCGTACACCGGGACCAGCACCGGGGCCAACCGGGTCGACCTGTGCCGCGGCGTCGTCCTGCGCGGCATCGTCGGCAAGGACCCGGCGAAGATCACGCTGGCGTCGCGGGCGCTGGCCCCCGTCTTCCCGTACGTCACCTCGGGCGACGGTTTCTACGACGACGGATCGTTCGTCCAGCACCGCAACGTCCCCTACATCGGCGGCTACGGCGCGGTGCTGCACGACGGCGTTGGCCGGCTGCTCGCCCTGCTGCGCGGATCGAGCTGGGAGGTGACGGGCCCGGACACACAGCTCTTCCTCGACACGATCGAGAAGGCCGTCGCACCCTTCATCTACAACGGCCTGATCATGGACAACGTCAGCAGCCGGGGCATCAGCCGGATCGGCACCGACGAGCACCAGCGCGCCCACGGCCTGATGGCGACCATCCTGCTGGTCGGCCAGGGGGCCGGCCCCGAGGAGAACGCCCGCTGGCGGGCGATGGTCAAGGGCTGGCTGCGGCGCGACTACTACTACCCGGCGCTCAGGAACCCCGGCCTCAGCCTGATCAGGGCGTCGCTGCTGCAGGCCTTGCAGGACGACGCCTCCGTGAAGGCCGCCCCCGAGCCCGTCGAGCACCGGCTGTTCCCCAACATGGCCCGGGCCACGCACCGGCGCCGCGGCTGGGCGGCCTCCTTCTCCATGGCCTCGAACCGCATCGCCCACTACGAGTTCGGCAACGGCGAACACGCCCGCGGCTACCACACCGGCGCCGGATGGCTCTCCTGGTGGGGCGACGACTTCGGTCTGGAGCAGTACTCGGACGCGTACTGGCCCACCGTCGACCCCTACCGCCTGCCCGGCATCACCGCCTCGCGCAAGCCGCTCGCCGACGGCGAGGGCGGCAACTGGGGGCAGCCGATGCCGGACGCGGCCTGGGTCGGCGGCACGACCGACGGCGAGTACGCCGCCATCGGCCAGCACCTCAAGGGGCTGTCCAGCACCCTGGACGCCAAGAAGTCCTGGTTCTGCCTCGACGACTCCGTCGTCTGCCTCGGCGCCGGCATCACCGCCACGGACGGCCACGCCGTCGAGACGACCGTCGACAACCGCGCCCTCGGCGCCACGGGTGCCCCGGTACTCACGGTGGACGGCCGGCCGCAGCCCGTGACCCAGGGCTGGACGGCCACCTTCGGGGACGCCGAGTGGGCCCACATCGCCGGGCAGGCGGGCTATGTCTTCCCCGGCGGCACCACGCTCGGCGCGGTGCGCGAGGAGCGCACCGGCTCCTGGCGGGACATCAACACCGGCGGCTCCCCCGACCCGGTCACCCGCCGGTACCTGACCCTCTTCACCGACCACGGCGTCGACCCGGCCGGCGGCGACTACGCCTACGTCCTGCTGCCGGGAGCGAGCGCGAGGACCACCGCGCGCCGCGCCCAGGACCGGGGCTGGCTGCGCATCCTCGCCAACTCCGGTACGCAGCAAGGCATCCGCGTGCCGAAGCTGGGCCTCACGGCGGTGAACTTCTGGAGCGCGGGCACCGTCGAGAGGCTCCGGGCGAGCGCCCCCGCCTCCGTCCTCGTCCGGGAGCACCGCAACGGCACGGCGACCCTCGTCGTCTCGGACCCCGCGCGGCAGGCCACCTCACTGGACATCGTCTGGAACCGCAGGGTGACGAAGGTGCTCTCCAAGCCCGCCACGGTCACCAACGCCACGACCGGATCCTCCCTGAAGCTCGCCTTCGGCGACCTCAGCGGGCAAGCCGGCGCACCGCAGAAGGTCACCGTCCGCCTCGGCTGACACCGAGGCGTCCGCCTCGGCTGACACCGAGGCCGGAGGCGCGTGCCCGGGCCGTGCACACCCCCGACACAGCCCGGGCGCGCGCCCCTTGTGACATCCCACCCCTCTCTCCCCCCGGAGGAACGCATGCAGCACGCCGACACCCGAGACGTCCCCCGCGTCTCCCCCTCGGCCACCCCCCGCTCCCCCGCCGGTCGGCAGGCACCGCACCGCCGGCGCCGGTGGCTGCCGGCCGTCACCGCGCTCGCGGCCGTGCTCCCGCTCGCCCTTGCCACCCCCGCGCACGCCGCGGTCGAGTGGGACGGCGACGCGGACAACGGCGGCACCGCCGTGTTCGACGCGGTTCTCTGCGACTCCCCGTCGTACGTCTACCAGCCCGACTGGAACGACGGCCGCGGGAAGATCTTCGGCTTCACCAAGGCGGTGGGTTCCGAGCGGTGCGAGGGACACGGCATCGCCGGCCACACCCTCACGTCCGGCCGGACGTACTGGTTCGGCTGGGAGTCCATGACCAAGACCGGCAACGCCCAGACCGTCTTCCAGTGGAAGTCGTGGGGCACCGGCGCCGAGCACGACCAGAACTACCCGGTGATCATGAAGGTCGAGGACAGCCGTCTGAAGATCTGGTACGTCGCCCCGGGCGAGCAGTGGACACCCATCGGCAACGTCGCCTGGACTCCCGGCACCTGGAACAAGATCGAGCTGGGCATCGACGTCCGCCCCTCCACGAGCGGTTCCGTACTCCTCTACGTGAACGGCCAGTTGGTCGCGGACCACCGGAACGCGCGGACCTGGGACCTCAAGGGCAACGTCCCGCGCTGGGGTTCGTACGGCTCCACCATCACCGGCGTCGAGTCGGTCCACTGGGTCGACGGCCTGAAGATGGGCACGACACGGGCCGACGTCGACTGAAACGTGCGAGCGGGGGCGCGCAGCTCAACAGAGGGGGGCGCGGGGGCACTTAGGCGCGCGCAGGCTAAAGAACAAGCCAAGCATGACCCGACCGGAACCCCAGGATCGGCTCGGAATCGGCGGCGCCGGCAGCCCGCAGTGATCGCGTCGTCACAGGTCACACGGCATGTCCCCGCCGTCAACGCGGTCGCGGGCCGTCACCCTGCGGTGACTTGACCTTCAAAGGTTCAGCACAAATTGCATACATCCCCTCTCCAGGCGGGCCCCGATGCTCTAGATTGACCATGCTTCACAGCTCGGACACCAGGCGACAAAACATGATCTTTCGATCCAGCGTCGGGGACGGCCTTCATCGCCGTCCCCGGTCGCCTGAGTAAGCACGTTCACATGACGTCGCAACACCGGTACGTCATGCGCGGGGTGGGCGGGGACCCACCCCGAAGGTGAGGAACAGCGCGGCGCGGGAGGCGGGGGCCTCCCGAGGGGAGGAGCGGCGCGGGGGGCGGGGGTGCCTCCCGGGGGGAGGAACCGTGTGGAGCCAACACGTCGAGCCCACTGACGCCCTGGGGGGGTCTGTGCAGCAGGGTGAGTTAGTCAGTCCATTTCCATCGGCGCCCGGGCGCCTGGAGAACGGGTCGATCAGCAGGACCACGATCGACTGGGAGCAGCGTTACCGCCGGGCCGTGATCATCAGTGACACCGTGGCCACCGCCTTCGTGGTGGCGGCGATCGGTGGCTTCTTCGGGGTCCGGGACGCGGCCAACTGGCACGAGAAGTGGAGGATCCTGGCCTTCGCCACCGAACTGCTCGTGCTCGGGGCGCTCGCGGTGAGCCGCTCCTGGTCTCCGGCCGTACTCGGCCAGGGCGCCGAGGAGTTCCGCAGGCTGGGACGCTCGCTGTGCACGGCGGCCGTCGTGCTGGCCCTGGTCGGGATCGCCCTGACCTCGCGCAACATCAAACTCTGGATCTTCGTCGCGATACCGGTGATCGCGCTCGTCACCATGACCGAGCGCTATCTGCTCCGCCTCTGGCTGCACAAACAGAGGAAGGAGGGAAGGTGTCTGCGCCCGGTGCTCGCCGCCGGGAGCCCGGCCACCGTGCGCGACCTGATCACCCGGACCCGCAAGTTCCCGCACCTCGGCTGGCGCGTGGAGGCGGTGTGCACGGCGGACAGTCCCGGGCTCGACGTCGACCAGGTCGACGGGGTGCCGGTCGTCGGTGAACTGGCCGACGTCGCGGGCCATGTACGCCGCGACGGCTACCGGGTCGTCGCGGTCACACCCGATCCGCACTGGTCGCCGGACCGGCTGCAGCGGCTGGCCTGGAACCTCGAGGGCAGCGACGCCGAGATGGTCGTGGCCCCGGTGCTCATGGAGGTGGCCGGTCCGCGGCTGCACGTCGACGCGGTGCTCGGCATCCCGCTGCTGCGGGTCAGCATGCCGACCTTCACCGGCGGCCGCCGGGCGGTCAAGGAGGTCGTCGACCGGATGGGCGCGGCGGTCCTGCTGATGCTGTTCGCGCCGCTGATGCTGCTGGTCGCGCTGCTCGTCCTGGTGGACAGCAGGGGTGGAGCGGTCTACCGCCAGCGCAGGGTCGGCAAGGACGGCCGCGAGTTCACCATTCTCAAGTTCCGCACGATGGTCGTCGGGGCCGACGCGGCGCGCGCCGAGCTGGCCCACCGCAACGAGGGCGCAGGCCTGCTGTTCAAGATGCGCCGCGACCCGCGGGTGACCCGGGTGGGAACGGTGCTGCGCCGGTACTCGCTCGACGAACTGCCGCAGCTCTTCAACGTGCTCACCGGCTCCATGTCGCTGGTCGGCCCGCGGCCTCCGCTGCCGGAGGAGTCCGCCGCGTACGGCCCGGACATCCGGCGGCGGCTGCTCGTGAAGCCCGGGCTCACCGGCCTGTGGCAGATCAGCGGGCGCAGCGACCTGTCGTGGGAGGAGGCGGTCCGGCTGGATCTCCGGTACGTGGAGGACTGGTCGCTCGCCCTGGACACGGTGATCTTGTGGAAGACGCTGCGTGCGGTGATCCACGGCAAGGGGGCCTACTGATGCGCGGGGGACGTCGTCCGGTGGGCTCGGGGACGGCAGGCCACAAGGGCCTGCCCAGGGGGAGGAACAGGGCATGAGAGTCAGCGTTTTCGGGCTCGGCTACGTGGGCTGCGTGTCGGCCGCGTGCCTGGCCAGCCTCGGTCACGAGGTCATCGGAGTGGACGTGAACCAGGTGAAGGTCGACCTGGTCAACGACGGCAAGGCCCCCGTGGTCGAGGAGCGGATCGGCGAGCTCATCGCCGACGTCGTGCGGGCCGGCACGTTGCGCGCCACCCGGGACGTCCACGAGGCGATCATGAACAGCGACGTGTCGCTGATCTGCGTGGGCACGCCGTCGGAGCCCAACGGCAGCCTGTGCACCACGTACCTGGAGCGGGTCACCGAGGAGATCGGGGCCGCGGTGGCCGAGCGGGGCGGGCGGCAGACCGTCGTGTTCCGCAGCACGATGCTGCCCGGCACGTGCCTGAACCTCCTCGTACCGATCCTGGAGAAGTTCGCCGGCGGCACGGCCGGAGTGGACTTCGGGGTCGCGGTCAACCCGGAGTTCCTGCGCGAGGGCACGAGCGTGCGGGACTTCTTCGACCCGCCCAAGACCGTCATCGGCGAGCTCGACCCGGCGAGCGGCGACGTCGTGGCGGCGCTGTACGACGGACTGCCCGGCGAGGTGTTCCGGGTCCCGGTCCCGACGGCCGAGGCGATCAAGTACGCGGACAACGCGTTCCACGGCCTCAAGATCGGCTTCGCGAACGAACTGGGCGCCGTGTGCCAGGCGCTCGGGGTGGACTCGCACCAGGTGATGGACGTGTTCCTCGCCGACCGCAAGCTCAACATCAGCCCCGCCTACCTGCGGCCCGGCTTCGCCTTCGGCGGCTCCTGCCTGCCCAAGGACCTGCGCAGCCTGGTCCACGCGGCGCAGCGGCACGACGTCTCGGTGCCGATCCTCGCCCATGTGCTGCCCTCCAACGCCGACCATCTGCAGCGCGCGGTGGAGCTGGTCGAGCGCACCGGCAAACGGCGGGTGGGCATGTTCGGCCTCTCCTTCAAACCGGGGACCGACGACCTCCGCGAGAGCCCGCTCGTCGAGCTGGCGGAGCGGCTCTTCGGCAAGGGGTACGACCTGCGGATCTACGACCCCAACGTGAACCTCTCCCGGCTGCTCGGCGCGAACCGCGAGTACATCGAGACCCGGCTGCCGCACCTCGCGCAGCTCCTCGCGGACTCCGTCGACGAGGTGCTCGACCATGCAGAGGTGTGCCTGGTCGGGACCGGGGATCCGGCCGTACTGTCGGCGCTGCCCCATGGCGACGGCCCGGTGATCGTCGATCTCATCCACCTTCCCGACGCCGACGCGCGCCGGGCCGAACCGGGGTACGTGGGCCTTGCTTGGTGACATGACCGGGGGCGACGGGCCGGCTCGGCGCGCGCTCGTCCTCGTGGAGAACCTGTCGGTGCCGTTCGACCGGCGGGTGTGGCAGGAGTGCACGACCCTGCGCGACGCGGGCTGGGAGGTGCACGTCATCTGCCCCCGCGGTGAGAAGCGGGACACGGAGGCGGAGGCGGTGATCGACGGGGTGCGGATCCACCGCTACCCCCTGCGCGCCGCCACCGGTGGTCCGGCCGGCTATCTGCGGGAGTACGGGACGGCGTTGTGGCACACGCTCCGGCTGGCCCGTGAGGTCGGTCCGGTCGACGTGGTCCACGCCTGCAATCCGCCGGACCTGCTGTTCCTGCCGGCCCGGTGGCTCAAGCGGCGCGGGGCGCGGTTCGTCTTCGACCAGCACGACCTGGTGCCCGAGCTGTACCTCTCGCGGTTCGACCGCGGCGAGGACCTGCTCTACCGCGCCGTGTGCGCGCTGGAACGGATGACCTACCGGGCCGCGGACGTCGTGCTCGCCACGAACGAGAGCTATCGGGACGTCGCGCTGCGCCGCGGCGGCCGACGCCCCGAGGACGTCTTCGTGGTGCGCAGCGCGCCCGACATCGACCGGTTCCACCCGGTGCCGCCCGAGCCGGAGCTGAAGCGCGGCAAGCCCCATCTGCTGTGCTACCTCGGCGTCATGGGGCCGCAGGACGGCGTCGACTACGCCCTGCGGGCCCTCGCGAAGCTGCGCGACGAGCTCGGGCGGACCGACTGGCACGCGGTGTTCGTCGGTGCCGGCGACGCCTTCGACGCGATGGTCGAGCTGTCCCGGCAGCTCGGACTCTCGGAGCAGGTGCAGTTCACCGGCCGCATCCCGGACGCCGACCTGGTGCGCTACCTGTCCACCGCGGACGTGTGCCTCTCGCCCGATCCGCGCAATCCGCTCAACGACGTGTCGACCATGAACAAGGTCCTCGAGTACATGGTGATGGGCCGGCCGATCGTCTCGTTCGACCTCCGGGAGGCGCGGGTCTCCGCCGGTGACGCCGCCGTGTACGCGCCCGCCAACGACGAGGGCGCGTTCGCCGGGCTCGTCGCCCGGCTCCTCGACGATCCGGAGGAGCGCGCCCGGATGGGCAAGATCGGCCAGGAACGCATCAGCGGGCAGCTCGCCTGGCGGCACTCGCAGGAGTCGCTGCTGGCCGCCTACGCCGCCGCCTGCCGTGACCACACCCCCGTGTCGGAGAACGGCCCGGTCCGGACGGGGAGAAGGCCGCGCCGTTGAGCGATGACACCATACGTCTGGTCACGATCGGACGGATCTTCCGTCGGCGTGGGCGGCTTCTCACCATCCTGGCCCTGGTGGGAGCGCTCGTCGGCTACGGCGCCTCCCTGCTGATTCCGCCGCGCTACACGACGTCGGCATCGGTGCTGCTGCCCGGGGCGTGGGAGGAGCGCGAACTGCTGACCCAGGCGGAGATCGCGACCAGTTCGGTGGTGGTCGACCGCGCGGCCGCCGCGCTCGGCTGGGCCGGGGTCGACGGCATGGAACTGCGGGACCGGGTGACCGCCAAGGCCGCCGACGGGAACATCGTCAAGATCTCGGGCACGGCCGACACACCGGAGCGCGCGCAGCGCCTGTCCGACACGGTCGCCAGGGAGTTCGTCACCTTCGCCGCGCAGATCATGGGCGACACCGCCGACCCCGAGGCGGCGGCGCAGCCCGAGGCACTGCGGCAGTTGGTGATGAAGACCACCCGCCGCATCAACGAACTGGCCGACGAGGCCGGTCCGGGGCAGAGCGTGGAGAGCGTGCAGACCCGTACCGAGCTCGCGAAGCTGCGCACCTCTCTGCAGGAAGCCGTGGACAAACTGGACAAGGCCGACCCGGAGACCGACCGGCCGGACATGGTCGTCATGG
Organism: Streptomyces sp. NPDC056480; assembly: GCF_042795405.1. Taxonomy (NCBI): domain Bacteria; kingdom Bacillati; phylum Actinomycetota; class Actinomycetes; order Kitasatosporales; family Streptomycetaceae; genus Streptomyces; species Streptomyces sp. NPDC056480. The sequence goes on from NZ_JBHTSA010000013.1 coordinate 70,472, forward strand.
GCCCGGCGGCCCGGCCGGCCGGCGAGGCGCCGCCGACGAGGACGCAGCTCATCGCCGGCGGGGCGCTGCTGTTCGTGCTGTTCGCCGTCATCGGTCATCTCGCCGCCGCGCGGGTGGGTCGCCGGCCGCGCACGGGGGCGGACATCAGCGCGGTACTGGGCTCGACCCTGCTCGGCGCCGTCGACGTGCCGGGCCAGCGGGCCGCGCACCGGCCGAAGGGCGGCCCCCGGGCCCTGTTCCGCCGGCTGCTCGGCCTCGACGTCCGCTGGGACATCCCGTCCCCGGGGGCCTCAGGCGACGACGAGAGCAGGCTGATCCGCTACCGGCGGGTGTGCGCCCGACTCAGGGACCGGCTGCCGGCCCCCCGGCGGCTTCTCGTCGTCGTCCCGGACGGCGACGCGATCGCCCGCCGGGCCGCCGAGCAGCTCGTCACGGAGGCCGGGAACGACACCTCTCCTGACTCCTCGGGCAGCGGACTCCTCGTGCTGCACGTCGTGGAGGTCCCGGTGTCCCGTCCGATGGTGCCGGACCGCGCGGGCGAGTCCGGTGCCGTGATCGTGGTCAGCGCGGGCAGCTGGACCGCGGGGGAACTCTCCGGAATCGCCGAGGCCTGTGCCGACGCCGGGCACGAGGTCGTCGGCACCGTCCTCGCCGGCACGGTCTGGGCCCGTCCGGCGCGCTCCTCCGGGCGCTCGCGCCGCGTCACCACGCCGGTGCTCGCGGTCGGCGGCGACACGGCCGGGGGTGCGAAGTGACGACGCGTACGACGCAGGAGCCCTCGGCCACCGCTCCCCTGCTCGACCTCCAGGTCCTGGTGGTGGCGGTCCGCAGGCGACGCCGCCTCTGGGGCTCCCTGACCCTGATCGGGCTGCTCCTGGGCGTGGCGATGGCCGTGCTGATGCCGCCGCCGCCGACCGCGACGACCAAGCTCCTGGTCGCCCATCAGGAGGACCAGCCGAACGACCCCGGAACCCTGATCCGGACCGACGCCGCGCTGCTGCAGACCACACGGATCGCCGACCAGGCACTCCGGTCCCTCGGCTCCCGGGAGAAGCCCGAGGAGTTCATGAAGGACTACGAGGGCGTCGGCCTGACCAACAACCTGCTGCGGATCGATGTGTCGGGCGACAGCGACGCGGAGGCCGTGGCCCGCGCCCAGGCGCTCGCCGACGCGTTCGTCGCCGACCACGTCCGGCGCATAAGGGAGGCGGCGAACGCGGAGTCCAAGGCCCTGCTCGACCAGCGTGACCGGCTGCGGACGGACCTCGCCCAGGTCGACAAGGCCATCGGGGAGGGATCGTCGGAGAGCGGACCGAAGGTGTCGGCCGACATGGAGTCGCTCTTCGCACGCCGGGCCGAACTCACCTCGCAGATATCCGACTTCGGCCGGCGCGCCGCGGAGGCGCGGATCGGCACGCCCCGGCTCGTCTCCGGCACCCAGATCGTGGACGCACCGCGCGCGGTGCGGCACTCCCTGCCCAGGACCGCCGCCACCAACGCCGCGATCGGGCTCGCCCTGGGGCTCGCCCTCGGGCTCGCGGTGGCCGCGGTCGGCGCGGTGGTGGCGGACCGCCCCGTGCTGCGCCGCGAGATCGCGGCGCACCTCGGCGCCTCCGTCATCGCCGAACTGCCCCACCGCTCACCCCGGTTGTGGCACCGCCGCCGGGTCCGGGCGGCCCGGACGAGGCTCACCGCCTCCCTGGCGCGCACCGTGCGCGGCTCCGCGGGACCGGTGTCCCTGCTGGAACTGGGCTCCGCGCGCGCCACCACCGGGATCGCCCTGGAACTCGCCGGGGCGCTCGCGGCGGACGGGCCCGTCGCCGTCATCGACGGCCTGCCCGGCCTGCCGCTCACCCACCGCCGCCCGAAGCCGGGAGACCCCACCGTGGTCAGCGCCGAGGGGGCCGCGTCCGTCCCGCACCAGCAGCGCCGGCTCGGCGTCGGTTCGGTGGCACCCGGTACGGCGTGGACCGATCTCCAGCACCTCGGCACCCGGACGGTCCTCGTCGTACGCGCCGGGCACGGCAGTACCGCGTGGCTGCACACGGTGGCGCGGCACCTCGCGGACCAACGCATCGAGATGGTCGGTGTGGTGCTGATCGACCCCGATCCGGCCGACCGGACCGACGGCACGCTGTGGGAGGGGACGCACGCGGCGCCACGCGGTGAGGGCGAGCGGCCGGCCCGGCGGAACGGGACGGGCCGGCGACGGGCGGAGCGGCTGCCGATGTGGGCGGCACGGGTTCCGGACAGCGACGACCAGGGGGAGCGGTAGGACATGTGTGGCATCGCAGGCACGTACCGGTGGCCGGAGGGGAAGGTCGTGACCGACCGGCTCACCGACACCCTCGCCCACCGCGGCCCGGACGGGGCGGGCCGGTACAGCCATCGCGCCGGTGACGGCGAGGTGCACCTCGGGCACCGCCGACTGGCGATCATGGACCTGTCGGAGACCGGCGCCCAGCCGATGGTCTCGGACGGCCTCGTCCTGACGTACAACGGCGAGCTGTACAACGCGCCCGAGCTGCGGGCCGAGCTGGCGGCCGGCGGGGTGCGCTTCCGCGGTACGTCCGACACGGAGGTGCTGCTCGAGGCGTGGCGGCGCTGGGGCACGGACTGTCTGCCCCGGCTGCGCGGCATGTTCGCGTTCGGGATCTTCGACGAGCGCACCGGGGAGCTGGTGCTCGTCCGCGACCAGCTCGGCATCAAGCCGCTCTTCCTGCTCCGGCGCGGAGAGGGGCTGGTGTTCGCCTCCGAGCTGAAGGCGCTGGCGGCCGCCACCGGCGGATCGCTCGAGGTGGACGACGCGGCGCTGGTGGCCTCGCTGCTGTACTACTGGGTGCCGGACTCGCGGTGCGCGTTCCGCGAGGCGGAGAAGCTGCCGCCGGGCAGCTGGCTCCGGTTCCGGCCCGACGGCCGGGTGGATCGCGGCCGGTTCTGGCACCTCCGGGACGTCGCCGCCGAGGGCCGGGAGCGCGCCCTGAGCGGCGAGCTGCCGGACATCGCCGCGATCGTCGAGGAGTCGACCCGGCGCCATCTGCTCTCCGACGTCCCCGTGGCGACGTTCCTGTCCGGCGGTCTCGACTCCAGCTATCTGACCGCGCTCGCGGCCCGCGACCGGCCCGGGATCTCCGCCTACACGATCGGGTTCCGCGCCGAGGACGCCCGGTTCGAGGCGATGCCGGACGACCTGCGCTACGCCCGTCAGGTGGCCGAGCGGTTCGGCGTCGACCTGCACGAGATCGAGATCGCTCCGGACGTGCTCGATCTGCTGCCGCGGATGACGTACCACCTGGACGAGCCGATCGGCGACCCCGCCGCGATCAACACCTTCCTGATCTGCTCGGCCGCCCGGGAGGCCGGGGTCAAGGTGATGCTCTCGGGAATGGGCGCCGACGAGCTGTTCGCCGGGTACCGCAAGCACCTGGCCAACCTGATCGCGCTGCGCTACCAGCGCGTCCCGGGCCCGCTGCGGCGCGGCCTGTCCGCGGCGGTGGACCGGCTGCCGGTCGCCTCGGCCCGCCGGGGCTACCGGTCGGTGCGCTTCGCGAAGCGGTTCCTCTCCTTCGCCGACCTGCCGGAGGAGACGGCGTTCCGGCGCAGCTACACCATGTACGACCAGGACGAGCTGCTCGCCCTGGTCAATCCGGACCTGGCCGGGACGGTCGGGGACGTGCTGACCGAGCACGCGGACGTCTACGAGGACAACGCACTCGACGACTTCGTCAACCGCATGTGCCTGGGCGACGCCCGGATGTTCCTGCCGGGCCTGAACCTCGCGTACACGGACCGGTCGAGCATGGCCGCGTCGACCGAGGTGCGGGTGCCGTACGTGGACGTCGAGGTGGTCAGGGCGGCGTTCGCCGTGCCGGGCGATCGCAAGATCGTCGGCCGGCAGGGCAAGGCCGTCCTCAAGGAGGCGGCCACCTCGATCCTGCCGAGGGAGATCGTGTACCGGCCCAAGGGCCTGTTCAGCGCCCCGCTGCGCGCCTGGATGAGCCGGGACCTGGCACCGCTGGTGCGCGAGGTGGTGAACGACGGGGTGCTCGTGCGGAACGGCTTCCTGCGCCGCGACGCGCTGGCGCGGATGGTCGCCGAGGACGCGGCCGGGCAGCGGGACTTCTCCAAGCATCTCTGGCATGTGCTGACCCTCGAGTACTGGTATCGCGGCGCGACCTCCGGGTCCGGCCGGGATACGCACGAGAAGGCTTAGAAACAAGGGGACTTCGGTGAAACAGGTTGTACAGAACTACAAGACCGGCGAGCTCGCGGTGCTCGACGTGCCGGTGCCGGGGTGCAAGCCGGGCGGTGTGCTCGTCCGCACCTCGTACTCGCTGATATCGACCGGGACCGAGCTCATGAAGGTCTCCGAGGCCGGCATGTCGATGCTGGGCAAGGCCCGTTCCCGGCCGGACCAGGTGGCCAAGGTCATGCAGAGCGTGGCCACCAACGGGATTCCCGCCACCTATCAGAAGGTGATGGGCAAGCTGGACTCCTACACCCCGCTGGGCTACTCGCTGTGCGGGGTGGTCGAGCAGGTCGGCCCAGGCGTCGACGACGTGAAGGTCGGGGACGTCGTGGCCTGCGCCGGCAACGAGCACGCCCTGCACGCCGAGCTGAACTGGGTGCCGAAGAACCTCTACGCCAGGGTGCCGGACGGCCTCGCGCCGCGGCACGCGGCGTTCGGCACCGTCGGCTCGATCGCGATGCAGGGCGTCCGGCAGGGCGAGCCGCAGCTCGGCGAGGTGGCGCTCGTCATCGGACTCGGACTGATCGGGCAACTGGTCGTGCAGCTCCTCACCGCCGCGGGCGTCCGCGTCGTCGGGGCCGACCCCGACCCGGCGCGCTGCGAGCTCGCCGAGCGCCTGGGCGCCGTGGCCTGCGGCGATCCCGCGTCCACGGCCGTGGAGGCCGCCGCCGCCGAACTCACCGACGGCCACGGCGTGGACCAGGTGTACCTGGCCGCCGGCGGCGGCAGCAACCAGCCCGTCGAGCTGGCCGCCCGGCTGTGCCGTGACCGCGGCCGGGTGGTCGACATCGGCAAGTGCCGCCTGGACCTGCCGTGGAACGCGTACTACGAGAAGGAGCTGGACGTCCGCTTCTCCCGCTCGTACGGCCCCGGGCGCTACGACCCGGCGTACGAGCTCGAGGGGCGGGACTACCCGATCGGCTACGTCCGGTGGACCGAGCGCCGCAACCTGGCGTGCTTCCTCGATCTCATGGCCCGCGGCCGGGTCGACGTGGAGCCCCTCGTGTCGCACGTCGCCGACTTCGACGACGCCGTCGACACGTACCGGCGGCTGAAGGACGGCGACCTGAAGGCCGTGGCGGTGCTGTTCCGCTACCCCGAGGAGAAGGCCGGGGCACCGGCCCCGACGGTGGCCGTGCCCGCGGTACGGCGCGGCGGCGCGGCTCCCGCCCCGGCCCGGCCGGCCAACGGCCCGGTGCGCCTCGCGTTCGTCGGCGCCGGGAACTACGCGACGTCGATGCTGCTGCCCCACCTGGTCGGGCGCGACGGCGTCGAGCTGTCCACCGTCGTCACCACGACGGCGCTGTCCGCGGCCAACGCGCAGCGGAAGTTCGGCTTCGCCGGGGCGACCACGGATCTCGACGCCGTGCTCGGCGACCCGTCCGTCGACGCGGTGTTCGTCGTCACCCGGCACAGCTCGCACGCCGAACTGACCCGCAAGGCGCTCCTCGCCGGCAAGACGGTGTTCGTGGAGAAGCCGCTCGCCCTCTCCGAGGACGAGCTGGCCGGGGTCCTCGCGGCGGTGGAGGAGTCCGGCAACGACCGGCTCCAGGTGGGCTTCAACCGCCGGTTCGCGCCACTGCTGCTGGAGGCGAAGAGCCGGTTCGGCGTCCGGACCGGTCCGGCGAACCTCCGGTACCTGGTCAACGCGGGCCGGCTGCAGCACGGCAGCTGGTACCTCCAGCAGGGCACCGAGGGCTCGCGGTTCGCCGGTGAGGGCGGACACTTCATCGACACGGCGAGCTGGCTGCTCGGGGCCGACCCGGTCTCGGTGTACGCGGTCTCCACGTCCGGCAACGACGATCTGCAGGTCGTGCTGCGCTACCCGGACGGGTCCACCGCCACCATCAGCTACGTCACCACCGGGCCGTCCAGCTTCCCCAAGGAGACGCTGGACCTCGTCGCGGACGGCAAGGTGCTGCGGCTCGACGACTTCGTCCGCGCCTCGGTCTACGGAACCAAGCGCTGGGTCAGCTCCCGGCTGCCGCAGGCCCGGGACAAGGGGCAGAACGCCGAACTGGCCGCGTTCGTCAGGGCGGTGCGGACCGGCGGGCCGATGCCGGTGCCGCTGGAGTCGCTGGTCGCGACCACGGCGGCCACCCTCGCCGTGCGGGCCGGTCTGGCCGGCGGTGCGCCGGTGACCCTGGCGGGGGCTCGATGAGCATGAGCGCGGGCTGGTACCTCCGGCGCCTGTCCCGGATGGGACCGCAGGAGGTCGGCGGCCGGGTGGGCGACACGGTGCGCAGGCGGCGCTGGCGGTCGGCGCTGCCGGACGCGCCGAGCGTGACCGGCGCCCGTTTCACCGCCGTCCTGCCCGCCGGGGCGATCGCCGCGGTGCCGCCGGACGCGGCGAAGCGGCTCGTCGCCGAGGCGGACCGGCTGATGGCCGGGCACGCCGAGTACTTCGGGGTGCACCGCGACGACCTGACCGACCCGGACTGGTGGTACGACCCGAAGACCGGGCGCCGCGCTCCGTGGGGGTACGCCTTCGACGTGCCGTACCGGAAGGAGGAGACGGTCGGGGACATCAAGCAGATCTGGGAGCTGTCCCGGCACCAGTACCTCACCGTGCTCGCCGCCGCCTACGCGGTCACCGGGGACGAGCGGTACGCCGAGCGGGTGGCCCGGCATCTGCGCCTGTGGTGGGCGGCCAACGCGCCGCTGCGCGGGGTGCACTGGATCAGCGGCATCGAGCTGGGGATCCGGCTGCTGTCCTGGGTGTGGATCCGGCGGCTGCTCGACGGCTGGCCGGGCGCGGCCGCGCTGTTCGAGGACAACCCGGTGGCGCGGAAGCAGATCTGGCACCACCAGCGCTGGCTCGCCGCCTTCCCCAGCCGGGGGTCCTCGGCGAACAACCACATCATCGCCGAGGCCGCCGGGCAGCTCGCCGCGGCCTGCGCGTTCGGGTGGTTCCCCTCGTCGGCGGGCTGGCGGGCCGACGCGATGCGGTCCCTCGACCGGCATCTGCGGAGCAACACCTTCGGCTCCGGCCTCAACCGCGAGCTGGCCACCGAGTACCACGGGCTCGTGCTCGAACTCGGCCTGGCCGCGGTGGCCGAGGCCGATGCCGCGGGTGTGGCGGTTCCGGCCACGACCCGGCTGGTGCTGCTGCGGATGACCGACGCGCTGGCCGCGGTCGTGGACGGCCGGTTACGGCCCCCGCGTCAGGGCGACGCCGACGACGGGCACGGTCTGATCGTGGACGGCGCGGGCACCGACCGGTGGGCCTCGCTGCTCGCCACCGGGGACGCCGTGTTCGGCCGCCTCGACTGGTGGCCGGAGGTGACCGGCACCGATGTGCGCACCCCGCTGCTCGCCGCGCTCGTCCGGCCGTACGCGAAGACGGGACCGGCGGTGACCCGCCCGGCGAGCCGGCCGGCGCACTTCGCCGACGCGGGCATGACGATCCTGCGCGGTCCCGAGGAGATCTGGTGCCGCTGCGACGGCGGTCCGCACGGGTTCCTGTCGATCGCCGCGCACGCCCACGCGGACGCGCTCTCCGTGGAGGTCCGGCACGACGGGGTCGACGTGCTCGCCGACCCGGGGACGTTCTGCTATCACGGGCAGCCCGAGTGGCGGCAGTACTTCCGGTCGACCCTCGGCCACAACACCCTGCAGTGGGACGGAGGTGACCAGTCCGTCTCGGGCGGCCCGTTCCTGTGGACCCGGCACGCCCGCACCCGCGTCCTGGTCGCGGACCCGTCCTTCGCCACCACCGGGGGAACGGCCCGCTGGTGTGCCGAGCACGACGGCTACCAGCGCTCCGTGCACCGCCGCCGGGTGGAACTGACCCCCGCGAGCCGGGAGGTCCGCGTGGTGGACGAGGTGCGCGGCGACCCCGGGGCCGTACGCCTGGCGTTCCACCTGGGTCCGGCGATCTCCGCGGACCTGTCGGGAAGCCGGGCGGTGCTCACCTGGACCCGGGACGGCGAGGACCGCTCGGCGGTGCTCGACCTGCCCGGGGAGCTGTCCTGGCGGGCGCACCGCGGGGAGACCGACCCGCCGCTGGGCTGGTACTCCGCCGGCTTCGGGCGCAAGGAGCCCGCGACCACGCTGGTCGGCACCGGTTTCGCCGACGGCGTGTCCGGGTTCACCACCGTGCTCGGATTCCGCGGCTAGGGGGGCGCGTGGGGATCAGGGGGAGGTACGGGGCGTGGGCGGCCGCACCGCTGGCGGCGGTCCTGCTGCTGACGGCCGGCTGCACGGGCACGCCGGACGCCCCGGCGAGGGCGACGGGCGGAGCCGCCGGTTCCGGGGCGTCCGCCTCGTCCGACGCGTCCGCCTCCCCCCAGGTCTCCGGAGTGTCCGAGGCCCCCGGAGCCCCCTCCGCCGCCCCGGCCCGGGTGTGCGACCGGCCCGCTGCCGGGCCGGTGAAGGCGCCGGCCGGTGCGGTGACGGTCGACCCCGCGGTCGTCGGCGACCTGGCCACGAAGACGGAGAACAGCCCCCCGCACACCACGTTCTGGCTTCGGCCGGGCAGGCACACCCTGGAGTCGGATCCCTATGCCCAGGTCATGGCCAAGGAGGGCAACCGCTACCTCGGCGCGCCGGGCGCGGTGCTCGACGGCCGGAGGATCAACCAGTACGCGTTCAGCGGCACCGCCCCCGACGTCACCATCAGCCATCTGACCGTGGAGCGCTTCATCGCGCCGCACGACGAGGGCGTGGTCAACCACGACATGGCCGACGGGTGGGTGATCGAGCACGCGACCGTCCAGGGCAACTCCGGGGCCGGGCTGATGGCCGGTGCTCGCCAGCGGGTCCGCGCGAGCTGCCTGCGGAACAACGGCCAGTACGGCATGAACGCGTACAAGACCGGCGACTCGATCCGCGGCCTGGTGGTCGAGGGCAACGAGATCACGGGCAACAACACCGACGACTGGGAGCGGCGGCAGCCCGGCTGCGGCTGCACCGGCGGCATCAAGTTCTGGGCCGTGGACGGCGCCGACGTGCGCGGCAACTGGGTGCACCACAACCGCGGAACGGGGTTGTGGGCCGACAACAACAACAACGACTTCCTTATCGAGGACAACCTCCTCGAGTCCAACGACGGTGCCGCACTGATGTACGAGACCAGCTACAACGCGGTCATCCGCAACAACACGATCCGGCGGAACAACTGGGTCGAGGGCCGCGCCTACGCCAAGGGCGGCGACGACTTCCCGTACGCGACCGTCTACGTGTCCGAGGCCGGCGGCGAACCGCGGATCCCGGCCCGCACGGACAGGATCGAGATCTACGGGAACGTCCTGGAGGACAACTGGAACGGGATCACCCTGTGGGAGAACGCCGACCGGTTCTGCAACAGCCCGGCCAACACGTCGACCGGCTACTGCACCCGGCTCGTGAAGGACACCGGCCGCTGTGCGCGCCCGGCGATCGCCACCGAGCCGCTCTACGGCGACTGCCGGTGGAAGACGCAGCGGGTGGACATCCACGGCAACCGTTTCGTCCTCGACCCGTCCGTCGTCGGATGCACGACGGAGTGCGGGCGCATGGCGGTGTTCGCCAACGAGGGCACCTCCCCGGACTGGTCGCCGTACAAGGGCAGGCGGGTGGCCGACGCGATCACCCACCGGCAGCAGAACCGCTGGCACGGCAACGTCTACCGCGGACCGTGGAGCTTCGTCGCCGGCGACGGGAGCCGGACGCTGGACTCCCGGCAGTGGCGGGGCACGCCGTACCGGCAGGACGCGGACAGCGACTTCGGCCCCCGGGCCGGTGGTTGAGATGGACGAGGACCTGAAGCGCGACCGGCTGCCGGACGGAGCGGACACGGCGGGCACCCGGACCGCCGCCGCACCGCGCCCGGTCGGCACTCCGAAGGCCGTCGGAATCGTCTGGGCACTGCTCGGCCTCAACACGCTGGGCTCCGCGGGGGCGAAGACCGTCGTGGCGATCCCCCGCTCCCTCATCCAGATGGCCACGATGGGTGCGCTGGTCGCGGCGTTCGCGCTGGCCCTGGCGCTCAATCCCCGGCTGCGCATCCGGCCCAGCGCCTTCGTGTTCCTGCTCACGCTGCTGCTCGTGCCGAGCCTGATCGCCAGCGTGCAGCTGGAGGTCGAGGTCGGGGCGCTGTTCCGCTGTGCCCGGCTGGCGCTCTTCGTCGGCACGCTGTGGCTGCTCAGCCGCTGGTGGGACGGCAGCCTGACCTTCGTCCGCCACCACATCCGGATGTACTTCGCGGTCCTCGTCCTGGTGGCCGCGGGCCTGGCCGTCTCCCCGGCCACGGCCATGCCCGAGTACTACGGCGGGCGTCTGGTCGGCGCGCTGTGGCCGCTCACCCCGCCGCAGATCGGCCAGTACGCCGCGGTGGTCATCGGGCTCGCCGTGCTGCTCCTGCTCGGCCGCCGGACCACCGGGGCCGGGGCCGCGGTGGTCATCGTGCCGTCCCTCGTCCTGCTCGCGATGACCCACACCCGGACGGCCACGCTCGGCCTGCTCATCGGGCTCGTGCTCGCGATCGGCTCGCTCGTCCTGACGAGCGCCGCGGCCCGCCGGTTCTTCGCCTGGGCGGTGCTGTGCGCCACGGTGGCCGCGGTGGTGTTCAGCTCCGCGCTGCGGGCGTGGTTCCTGCGCGGACAGAGCCAGGAGAACTTCGCCAACCTGACCGGGCGGGCCAAGGTCTGGGACGCGCTCCTCTCGGCGCCCCGGACGACCGGGGAGAGGGTCTTCGGCACGGGCCTGGGCGACAAGTCGTTCGACGGGCTGCCCATCGACAACAGCTGGCTGGCCGTCTACGACGAGCAGGGGCTGGTCGGCGTCACCCTCGTGGCGGCGATCGTCATCGTCCTCGGCGGTGTGGCGCTGCTGCGGCCACCGTCGCTGCCGAGGGCCTGCGCGATCTTCCTGATCGGCTACTGCGGGATCTCCTCGTACACCGAGGTGGGACTCGGCGACGCCTCGGCGTATCTGCTCCATCTGGCCCTGGCCGCCTCGCTCCTCGCGCTCCCCGCCCCGGCCGCGCCCCTCCCGACGCACGACATCCCCCGACGACGTATCCCGCTCTGGGCCAGGAGGTGACCTGAACATGCATGTCCTAGTGGTCCACAACCGCTACTCATCGGCGCAGCCGAGCGGCGAGAACAGGGTCGTCGACGAAGAGGTGGGGCTGCTGCGCGCGGCCGGCCACCGGGTCGACCTGTTCGAGCGGCGCAGCGACGACATCGCCGCCCGCTCCCTGCCGGGCAAGGTGGCGGTGCCGCTGCTCGTGCCGTGGAACCCCTCGGCCCGCGCCGAGCTCACCGCCCGGCTCCGCGCCGACCGGCCGGACGTGGTGCACGTCCACAACGTGTTCCCGCTCCTGTCGCCCTCGGTGCTCGCCGCCTGCGCGGACGCCGGCGTGCCCGTCGTCGCCACGCTGCACAACTACACCCAGGTCTGCCCGCCCGGCACGCTGCACCGGGACGGCCGACAGTGCACCGAGTGCGTCGGGAAGGCGGTGCCGCTGCCCGCCGTCCGGCACGGCTGCTACCGGAACTCCCGGCTCGCGACGGTGCCGCTCGCGGTCAGCCTGTCGGTCAACCGGCGACGGTGGTGGTCCGGCGTGGAGCGGTTCTTCTGCATCTCCGCGGCACAGCGCGACGTCCTCGTGCGGTCCGGCATGCCGGCCGAACGGCTCGCCGTGAAGCACAACTTCGTGCCCGACCCGGGAACCGTGCGGACGGGCGCCGGCGAGCAGCTGCTGTTCCTCGGCCGGCTCGCCGAGGCCAAGGGCGTACGGCTGCTCATGGCGGCATGGGACGAGGTCGCCGCGGACGGCGGTGTGGGCGTGCCCCTGGTGATCGCCGGGGCGGGGCCGCTGCAGCCGGAGGTGACCGCCTGGGCGGCGGGCCGGGACGACGTCCGGTACGCCGGCCTGTGGGACCCGGCGGAGTGCCGGCGGGCCCTCGCGCGGTCCGTGGCCGTGGTGGCTCCTTCGCTGGCCATGGAGACCTTCGGCCTGGTGGTCGCGGAGGCGATGGCGGCGGGGGTCCCGGCCGTCGCCGCCGCGCACGGCGCCTTCGTCGAGCTCGTCGACGACGGGGTGACCGGCCTGCTGCACACGCCGGGCGATCCCGGCTCGCTCGCGTCCCGCCTCCGCCGGATCGCGGCGGAGCCGGACCGCAACCGGGAGATGGGCGAGGCGGCCCGGCGCCGTTACGAGAAGGGGTTCAGCCCGTCCGTGGGTCTTGAGCGCCTCCTGGAGGAGTACCGCACCGCGATCGCGGGGCGGTCGGGCGGCGGGAACAGCGCGCCGCCGGTAGGGAACGAAGAAGCCGGCTCGTCGCGGGGCACCCGCGCGAGCGGAGATGGGGGGCAGAAGACATGACACGATGCCGACTCTGCGGTTCGGCGGCGCTGGCCAGCGTCGTCGATCTGGGGGCGACTCCGCCGTGCGAGAGCTTTCTCGCCGCGGACCGACTGGACCTGCCCGAGCCCGCGTACCCGCTGCACCTGCGGGTCTGCACCGACTGCTGGCTCGCGCAGATCCCGCCGCTGATCACGCCGGAGGAGACGTTCCAGGAGTACGCGTACTTCTCCTCGTACTCGACCTCCTGGGTGGAGCACGCGCGCACGTTCGTCGCCGACGCCGTGCGGCGGGTCGGGCTCGGCCCCGACTCCTTCGTGGTCGAGGTCGCGAGCAATGACGGCTACCTGCTGAAGCACGTGGTGGACCGGGGGATCCGCTGCCTCGGCGTCGAGCCGTCGGTGAACGTCGGCGCCGCGGCGCGGGACGCGGGTGTGCCCACGCTCACCGAGTTCCTGTCCCCGGAGACCGGCTCGGCCGTCCGCGCCGAGCACGGACCGGCGGACCTGGTGGTGGCCAACAACGTGTACGCGCACATCCCCGACGTGGTCGGCTTCACCGAGGGGCTGCGCGCCCTGGTCGCGGACGACGGCTGGGTCTCCATCGAGGTGCAGCACCTGCTGACCCTGATCGAGGAGAACCAGTACGACACGATCTACCACGAGCACTTCCAGTACTACACGGTCGCGTCCGCCGCCCGGGCGCTCGCGAGCGGCGGGCTGACGCTCGTGGACGTCGAGCTGCTGCCCACGCACGGCGGCTCCATCCGGCTGTGGGCACGGCCGTCCGAGGTCGCCGGCGAGCCGAGCGGCCGGGTGGCCGACGTCCTCGACCGGGAGAAGGCCGCCGGGCTCCAGGAGCTGTCCGGGTACGCGGAGTTCTCGGCCCGGGTGGCCAAGGTGCGCCGGGACCTCCTGCGGTTCCTCATCGACGCCGCCGAGCGCGGCGAGACGGTCGTCGGCTACGGCGCCCCGGGCAAGGGCAACACCCTGCTCAACCACTGCGGCATCCGGCCCGACCTGCTGGCCTACACGGTCGACCGCAACCCCTACAAGCACGGCCGGTTCACGCCGGGCACCCGCATCCCGATCCTGCCGCCCGAGCGGATCGCCGCCGACCGGCCGGACTACGTCCTCGTCCTCCCGTGGAACCTGCGGGAGGAGCTGGTCGAGCAGCTGTCCTTCGTGCACGAGTGGGGCGGCCGGCTGGTCTTCCCCATCCCGGAACTGAGCATCGTCGAGGTGAAGGCATGAAGGTCGTCCTGTTCTGCGGCGGTTACGGGATGCGGATGCGCAACGGCACCTCCGACGACGTGCCCAAGCCGATGGCGATGGTCGGCCCGCGCCCGCTGATCTGGCACGTGATGCGCTACTACGCGCACTTCGGACACACCGAGTTCATCCTGTGCCTCGGGTACGGCGCGCACCACATCAAGGACTTCTTCCTCACCTACGAGGAGACGACGTCCAACGACTTCGTTCTGCGGGGCGGGAAGACCGAGCTGCTCTCCACCGACATAGCGGACTGGACGATCACGTTCGCGCAGACCGGCATCGAGTCGCCGATCGGGGAGCGGCTGCGCCGGGTCCGGCACCACCTGGACGGCGACGAGATGTTCCTCGCCAACTACGCCGACGTGCTCACCGACGCCCCGCTGCCGGAGATGATCGACCGGTTCGCGCAGCGCGACGCCGGCGCGTCGATGATGGTGGTGCCGCCGCAGCAGTCGTTCCACTGCGTGGACCTGGGCGAGGACGGCCTGGTCGGGGGCATCACCGCGGTGAGCGACATGCCTCTGTGGGAGAACGGCGGTTACTTCGTGCTCCGCCAGGAGGTCTTCGACCACATACCGGAGAACGGGGACCTGGTCGCCGACGGCTGTGCCCAACTGGCCAAGCGCGGGCGGCTGTCGGCCTTCCAGCACCGCGGCTTCTGGAAGCCGACCGACACCGTGAAGGAGCGGGCGGCGCTCGACGCCGCCTACACCCGGGGCGACCGTCCGTGGGCCGTGTGGGAGCGGGACGGCGTGGGCACCGGCGCGCCGGTGAGGTCCGCGTGATCCGGCTCGGCTCGGGGCGCCTCGACCGGGTCGTCGCGGTGGGGGCGCACTGCGACGACATCGCCATCGGTGCCGGCGGCACGCTGCTCACGATGTGCCTCGCGCGGCCGGGCACACGGGTCGACGCGCTGGTGCTCTCCGGCGGCGGCGGCGAGCGCGAGGAGGAGGAGCGGGCCGCGCTCGCGGCCTTCTGCCCGGGGGCCGATCTGCGGCTGACCGTGCTCAAGCTGCCGGACGGACGGCTTCCCGCGCACTGGGAGGAGGCCAAGTCCGCGGTCGAGGAGCTGCGCGCCCGGACCGAGCCCGACGTGATCCTGGCGCCGCGCACGGACGACGCGCACCAGGACCATCGCGGTCTGGCGCGGCTGCTTCCCACCGCGTTCCGCGACCATCTCGTGCTCGGCTACGAGATCGTCAAGTGGGACGGGGACCTCGGCCGTCCGGCGGCGTACCAGCCGCTGTCGCCGGAGGTCGCGGAGGAGAAGGTGCGGCTGCTGCAGGAGCACTACCCCTCGCAGCGGCACCGTCCCTGGTACGACCGGGAGGCCTTCCTCGGCCTCGCCCGGATCCGCGGTATCGAATGCCACGCGCGGTACGCCGAGGCGTTCGCGGTCACCAAACTCACTCTCGATCTGGGGGAATGAACCTTGCGCGTACTGCTGACGGGACACCAGGGCTACCTGGG
The DNA here is from genome assembly GCF_042795405.1 of Streptomyces sp. NPDC056480. NCBI lineage: Bacteria > Bacillati > Actinomycetota > Actinomycetes > Kitasatosporales > Streptomycetaceae > Streptomyces > Streptomyces sp. NPDC056480. Next base: position 85,755 of record NZ_JBHTSA010000013.1, read on the forward strand.
CACCGTGATGGCCCCTGTCCTCGCGGCCGACGGGCACGAGGTCGTCGGTCTCGACTCCGGCCTGTTCGCGGACTGCGTGCTGGGCCCGTCGCCCGCGGACCCGTCCGGGCACCGGGTGGACCTGCGCGACGTCACGGCCGAGCACGTGGCCGGGGTGGACGCGGTGATCCATCTGGCCGCGCTCTCCAACGACCCGCTGGGCTCGCTGGCGCCGGACCTCACCTACGACATCAACCACCACGCCTCCGTGCGGCTCGCCCGGCTGGCCAAGGACGCCGGGGTGCGGCGTTTCCTGTACGCGTCCACGTGCTCGGTCTACGGCGCCGCGGGCGGTGACGAACTGGTCGCGGAGGACGCCCCGTTGCGCCCGGTGACGCCGTACGCGGAGTCCAAGGTGCGGGTCGAGGACGATCTGCACGCGCTCGCCGACGGGGACTTCAGCCCGGTGTACATGCGCAACGCCACCGCGTTCGGCTTCTCGCCGCGGCTGCGTGCCGACATCGTGCTGAACAACCTGGTGGGCCACGCGCTCCTGTCCGGCGAGGTCCTCGTGATGTCCGACGGCACGCCGTGGCGTCCGCTGGTGCACGCCGCCGACATCGCACGCGCCTTCTCCGCCGCGCTGACCGCACCGCGCGAGGCGGTGCACGACCGGGCGTTCAACATCGGCAGCGAGACCAACAACGTCACGGTCGCCGAGATCGCCGGGCAGGTCGCCGAGGCGGTGTCGGGTTCGAAGGTGGTGATCACCGGGGAGACCGGCGCCGATCCGCGGTCGTACCGGGTGGACTTCTCCCGGTTCCGGGACGCGCTGCCCGGCTTCGACTGCGAGTGGACGGTGAAGCGCGGTGCGCTCGAACTCGCCGACGCCTACCGCGATTTCGGACTGACCCGGGAGGCCTTCGAGCGTCGCTTCACCCGGCTCGCGGTGCTGCGCTCGGCGTCCGAGAACGGCGCCGTCGACGACACCCTGCGGTGGCGCCGATGACCGCGGCCGGCGAGGAGCCGACGACCTCGGCCGGCGAGCGGATGCACGCGCTGGTGGAGCGGCTGTACCCGCTCTGCCGGAGCATCACCGGCGACGGGGTGCGCGCCACCCTGGACATCGTCGGCGAGTACGTTCCGCTGGAGGTGCACGAGGTGCCGACCGGGACGCAGGTGCTCGACTGGACGGTGCCGCAGGAGTGGAACATCCGGGACGCGTACATCGCCGACTCCGCCGGGCGTCGCGTCGTCGACTTCGCCGCGTCGAGCCTGCACGTGCTCGGCTACAGCGTGCCGGTGTCGCGGAGGATGCCGCTGGCCGAGCTGCGGGAACACCTGCACACCCTGCCGGACCACCCGACGTGGGTGCCGTACCGGACCAGTTACTACACACCGGAGTGGGGGTTCTGCCTGGCCCAGGAGACCCTGGACGCGCTGCCGGACGGCGAGTACGAGGTGCGGGTCGACTCCACGCTCGCGGACGGCCACCTCACCTACGCCGAGCACGTGGTCCCCGGGCAGGTCTCCGACGAGGTGATCGTCTCCTGTCACGTCTGCCACCCGTCGCTGGCCAACGACAATCTGGCCGGCATCGCGGTGGCGACGTTCCTGGCCAGGGCGCTGGCCGAGGAGACGCCGTACTACACCTACCGGTTCATCTACGCGCCCGGCACCATCGGGGCGATCACCTGGCTGGCCCGCAACGCGGAGCGGATCGAGAGGGTCAGGCACGGGCTCGTGCTGGCCTGTGCCGGCGACTCGGGCCGGCTGACGTACAAGCGGAGCAGGCGCGGCGACGCGGAGATCGACCGGGTGATGGCGCACGTCCTGGCCGCCTCCGAACGCCCGCACCAGATCAACGAGTTCACGCCGTACGGCTACGACGAGCGGCAGTACTGCTCGCCCGGGTTCGATCTCGGTGTGGGCTCGCTCAGCCGTACTCCGTACGCCGGGTACCCCGAGTACCACACCTCGGCGGACAACCCGGACTTCGTCTCCCCGGAGGCGATGGAGGACACGCTGGCCGTCTGCCGCGAGGCGTTCTCCGTCCTCGACCGCAACCGGCGGTACGTCAATCTCAGCCCTTACGGCGAGCCGCAGTTGGGCCGGCGTGGGCTGTACGACTCGCTCGGCGGCCGCAGCGACGCGAAGCAGGCCCAGATGGCCATGCTGTGGGTGCTCAGCCAGGCCGACGGCGAGCGCGGTCTGCTGGACGTCGCCGAGCGGTCGGGGCTGCCGTTCGACTCGGTCGCCGGGGCGGCCGACGCCCTGGCCGCCGCCGGACTGATCAAGGCATGACATGACGAGCACCGAGAGGGAGAAGACGACGACGGTCGCGGACCCGGCCGGACCCGCCCGGCCGAACGCGCGGCGGGCCATGGCCGGCCGGCTGTCCTGGGGTCTCGCCGACCAGGCGGCGTCCAGCGCCACCAACTTCGTGGTGGGCATCTATGTGGCACGCTCGCTCGGACTGGCCGCGTTCGGCGTGTTCAGCCTGGCCTGGGTGACCTTCGGCGTGGTGCTCGGAATCTCCCGCGGGCTGGCCACCGACCCGCTCATGGTGCGCTTCAGCGGCGTGCCGGAGGCGTCCTGGCGCGGGGCGGTGGCCCGTTCGTCGGGCACCGCCCTCGCCGTCGGCGTCGCCGTCGGCGCGGTGTGTCTGGCCCTCGGAGCCGGGCTCGGCGGCTCCGTGGGATCCGCGTTCGCCTGCCTCGGTGTCGCCCTGCCCGGGCTGCTGCTCCAGGACGCCTGGCGGTTCTCGTTCTTCGCCGCCGGGGCCGGGCGCAAGGCGTTCGTCAACGACCTCGTGATGGGCGTCGCGCTCGTCCCCGCCATGATCGTGGCGGCCCGTGTGGGCAGCGTGGGCGCCTTCGTGCTCGCCTGGGGGGCGTCCGCCGCGGTGGCCGCGGCATACGGCCTGCTCCAGTCCGGCATCCGGCCCCGTCCGGCCGGAGCGCGCGCGTGGACCCGCGAGCAGCGCGACCTCGGCTACCGGTACCTCGTCGAGAACGTGGGCGTCAGCGGCGCGGGCCAGCTGCGGGCGTACGGGCTCGGCGCGATCGTCGGCGTCAGCGCGGTCGGGGTGGTCCGGGGCGCCGAGCTCCTGCTCGGCCCGTTCCTCGCCGTCCTGATGGGCCTGTCGCTGGTCACCGTCGCGGAGGCGGCACGGGTGCTGCGGCAGGCCCCGCACCGCCTGCGCGCGTTCTGCCTCCTGCTCGGCGGCGGGCAGGCCGCCGCCGCGCTGCTCTGGGGCGCGGCGCTGCTGCTCGTGCCGGACCGGCTCGGCGAGCTCGTGCTCGGCGACGTCTGGCACGCCGCGTCGGAGCTCATCGTGCCGGCCACGCTCGGCGTCGCCGCCGCGAGCCTCGGCACCGGCGCGGCCGCCGGGCTCCGCGCGCTCGCCGCGGCCCGGCGCAGTCTGCGCTGCCAGCTGATCGCCTCCACCCTCTACGTCGGCGGCGGGCTCGGCGGAGCGGTCGTCGCCGGCACGGTCGGCTCGGCCTGGGGCGTCGCCGCCGCGACGCTCGGCAGCTCGGCCGTGTGGTGGCTGGAGCTGCGGTCCGCCCTGCGCGAGCACCACCAGAACCCCCTTCCCGAAGTGAGGACACCATGACCGCCCCACCCCGGCTCGGCATCGGGCTGCCCGTGTACAACGGCGAGGAGTACCTCGCCGAGGCGCTCGACGCCCTGCTCGGTCAGACCTACGAGGACTTCGAGCTGGTCATCTCCGACAACGCCTCGACCGACGGCACCCAGGACATCTGCCGCACGTACGCGGCGCGGGACTCGCGCATCCGGTACATCCGGCTGACCCGGAACATCGGCGCCGCGCCGAACCACAACTACGTGTTCACCCAGTGCCGCGGCGAGCTCTTCAAGTGGGCCTCGCACGACGACCTGTACGCCCGGGACCTGCTGCAGCGCTGCGTGGACGCGCTGGACGAGCGGCCGGACGTGATCCTGGCCCACGCCGACCAGGCCGTCATCGACGGCGAGGGCCGGGTGAAGGTCCCGTACGACTACACGCTCGCCACCGACTCGCCACGCGCCCCGGAGCGCTTCCGCAGCATGCTGTTCGAGCCCGGCGGGGACGACTTCTACGGGGTGATGCGGGCCGACGTGCTGCGCCGGGTGAAGCCGCACGACAGCTACCACCACGCGGACCGCACGTTCGTCTCCGAGATCGGCCTGCACGGGCCCTTCCACCAGGTGCCGGAGCTGCTGTACTTCCGCCGGGACCACCCCACCCGCGCCGAGCGGGCCAACCCCTCCAAGCGCTCCCGGTGCGTCAACCTGGACCCGCGCCGGGCCGGCGCGCTGCACCCGACGCCCCGGCTGCTCGCCGAGTACGTCTGGGGATTCGTCGCGGCGATCCGGCGGGCGCCGTTGTCGCGGGCGGACCGGCGCGCGTGCTACGGCCACCTCGTCTCCTGGGCGGCCAGCCGGGCCCGGCCGGGCGCCGGCGAACGGGTCGAGGACCGTGCCCCGGTCGATCCGGCCCGGCTCACCGTCTCCCTCGACGCGATCGTCGCCGGCCGGGAAGGCAGGCGGGCATGAGGCCCCCGACGGGGCCTCCGGTCCGCGTCGGGCTGTTCGGACTGCTCGGCTCCGGCAACCTCGGCAACGACGGTTCGATGGAGGCCGTACTCGCCTATCTCCGCCGGGACCACGGGGAGGCGGCCGTGGACGCGATGTGCGGCGGTCCCGAGGTCGTACGGCTCCGGAACCGGCTCCCCGCGACGCGGCTGCACTGGTACCGCGGCGAGTACCGGACGGCGTCGCGGGCGGGCGCGGTCATGGGGAAGGGGCTCGGCAAACTCGTCGACGCCTTCCGCACCGCCGCCTGGGTGCGCCGGCACGACGTGGTGATCGTGCCGGGCATGGGCGTCCTCGAGGCCACGCTGCCGCTGCGGCCCTGGGGCTTCCCGTACGCGCTGTTCCTGCTCTGCGCGTCCGGCCGGCTGTTCGGCACCCGGGTCGCGCTGGTCGGCGTCGGCGCCGGGCCGATCGGCAACCGGGCCACCCGGGCCCTGGTGCGCCGGTCGGCGCGGCTCGCCGCGTACCGGTCGTACCGGGACGGCCAGTCCCGCGACGCCCTGCGGGCGATGGGCGTGGACACCGCGCGCGACGAGGTCTACCCGGACCTCGCGTTCGCCCTGCCGACACCGCCGTCCGGCGCCCCCTCGGGGACGCCGGGCCCGGTGTGCGTCGGCGTCATGGCCTTCCACGGCGGCGACGACGACCGTGCCAGGGCCGAGGAGATCCACCGGCGGTACCTGGACGGGACGACCCGTTTCGTCCGCGCCCTGGTCGAGGACGGCAGACCGGTCCGGCTGCTCACCGGCGACGAGGTCGACGGGGAGGTGGTCGCCGCGATCCTCGACGCGGTGGACTCCCCGCTGGTGACCGCCGCCGAGACGGCCTCGCTCGACGACCTGATGAAGGAGATGGCGGCCGCCGACGCCGTGGTGGCGACCCGATACCACAACCTGGTCTGCGCGCTGAAGGTCGGCGTGCCGACCCTCGCGCTCAGCTACGCGGCGAAGAGCGACGCGCTCATGGACCGGATGGGTCTCGGCGCGTACTGCCACCCGGCCCGCGAGGTCGACGCCGACCGGCTGCTCGACGCGTTCCGGGAGCTGGAGAAGCACGCGGCGGAGCTGCGGCGGACCCTCGCCGAGCGGAACGCGACCGTCGCCCGTCAGCTCGACCGGCAGTTCACCGCCCTGACCGAGGCCGTGTTCCCGAGAACCGGCCGGGCCCACGCCCACGCCCACGCCTTGCGGGAGACCCCATGAAAGCCATCCGAGTCCCCGAGATCGACGGCGCGTACCTCTTCGAGCCGACGCCGTACGCCGACGAACGCGGCTTCTTCTGCCGCACGTTCGACGCCGACGTGGTCCGCTCGGTGGGCCTCGACCCGGACGCCTTCGTCCAGGACAGCGTGTCCCGTTCGGTCCGGGGCGTGCTGCGCGGCATGCACCTGCGCTCCGGCGCGGGCGAGGCCAAGCTGGTGCGGTGCTCGTACGGCAGGATCTTCGACGTCGTCGTGGACCTGCGGACGGACTCGCCGACCTACCGCAACCGGGCCTTCTTCGAGCTGTCCGGCGAGACGCAGACGACCCTCTACATCCCGGCGGGGTGCGCGCACGGCTTCCAGGCGCTGACCGGGACCGCCGACACCTCGTACCGGATCGACCGTCCGCACGACCCGGCCGAGGACGTGACGATCGCCTTCGACGACCCGGAACTCGCCATCCCCTGGCCGCTGCCCCCGGTGTCGATGTCCCCGCGGGACCGGGAGGCACCGAGCCTCGCCGAGGCCCTGAAGCACAAGCCCTGACGCCCTGGAGAGTGAAGTCCGCGTGGACACCGAAGTGACCGAAGAGACCGAACTGACTGAAGTGACCGAAGAGACCGAAGAGTTCTCCCTGCCCCGGTCGCGGCAGGCGAACGAGCGGCTGCACGCCCTGATCCCCGGGGGCGCGCACACCTATGCCAAGGGCGACGACCAGTACCCCGAGAACCTGGCCCCGGTCATCAGCCACGGCCGCGGCGCCCACGTGTGGGACGTCGACGGCAACCGCTACATCGAGTACGGCTCCGGGCTGCGGTCGGTCAGTCTCGGCCACGCCCACCCGCGCGTGCTCGAAGCGGTACGGCGGGAGATCGACCGGGGCGGCAACTTCGTCCGGCCCTCGATCGTGGAGGTCGAGGCCGCCGAGCGCTTCCTCGCCACGGTGCCGACCGCCGAGATGGTCAAGTTCGCGAAGAACGGCTCCGACGTCACCACCGCCGCGGTGCGCCTCGCCCGCGCCGTCACCGGGCGCCCCCGGGTGGCCGTCTGCGGCGACCATCCGTTCTTCTCCGTCGACGACTGGTTCATCGGCACCACGCCGATGTCCGCCGGCATCCCGGCATCGACCACCGACCTCACCGTGACGTTTCCGTACGGGGACCTGGCCGCCACCGAGGAGCTGCTCACCCGGTACCGGGACGAGGTCGCCTGTCTGATCCTCGAACCCGCCGGGCACACCGAACCCCCGCCCGGGTACCTCGCCGGCCTGCGCGAACTGGCCGACCGGCACGGCGTCGTCCTGGTCTTCGACGAGATGATCACCGGTCTGCGCTGGTCCGAGGCGGGGGCGCAGGGTCTCTACGGCGTCGTCCCCGACCTCTCGACCTTCGGCAAGGCGCTGGGCAACGGTTTCGCCGTCTCCGCGCTCGCCGGGCGCCGCGAACTGATGGAGTGGGGCGGGCTGCGTCACTCCGGCGAGCGGGTGTTCCTGCTGTCCACCACGCACGGCGCGGAGACGCACGCGCTCGCCGCCGCGTCGGCCGTGCAGACCACCTACGTCGAGGAGGGCGTCACCGCGCGACTGCACGCCCTCGGCGAGCGGCTGGCCGCCGGAGTCCGCGAGGCGGCTGCCGCCATGGGCGTCGGCGACCACCTCGTCGTCCGGGGCCGGGCCAGCAACCTGGTCTTCGCCACCCTCGACGCGAACGGGCGGCCGTCGCAGGAGTACCGCACGCTGTTCCTGCGCCGGCTCCTCGCGGGCGGGGTCCTCGCCCCGTCGTTCGTGGTGAGCAGCGCGCTCGACGACGCCGACATCGACCGCACGGTCGATGTGGTGGCCCAGGCGTGCGCGGTGTACCGGAAGGCGCTGGACGCCGCGGATCCCACGCCGTGGCTGGCCGGGCGACCGGTGAAGCCCGTCTTCCGGCGCCTGGTGTGAACCGCTCGGCGTGACGTCTCCGGAGCTTGGTCTGAGCGGCTCGGCGTGACGTCACCCGAGGTCGGGTGACGTCACGTCAGGGAGCCTTGCGGTGCACGGAGTCGGCCACCCGGTCGACCACCCACGCGGTCGCCGGGATCACCGCGAGCGCGGTGAACCAGCCGCCGAGGGCGTCGGTCGGATAGTGGGCGCCCAGGACGACCTGCGCCCAGCCCATGGCGACACCGGCGACCAGCGCCACGAGCAGCACGAGCGAGGTGCCGGCCGTCCTGCCGAGGCCGGACCGGCCGGTCGCGAGCAGCGTCACGGTGAGGGCGAGCGCGGTGAGGAAGGCGGTGTGCCCGCTCGGGTACGAGAGGTTCTCGTCGCCGTGGATGGTGCGTCCCACCAGGTGCTTGAGCAGCCTCGTCGTCACCACGGCGAGGCCGACGCCGGCGACGACGAGCACCGCCGCGCGAGGACGCCGCAGCAGCAGACAGACCGCGACGACGGCCGCGACCAGTGTCGCGGCGCCCACCGGCTCGCCCAGGAAGTCCGTGGCCAGGGCGACGTGCCGCGCCCGCGGCCCCACCCCCTCGACCGCGGCCAGGATCCGCGCGTCCACACTGCCGGGCCGGCCGGCGTCGGCGTACAGGACCCCGAGCACGACGACCACCAGTGCGGCGACCGCCGCTGTCAGCCCGAGCTGTCCGCGCATCGGCGCGGGCAGCACCGCGGGCGCGGGCCGGTCCCCTTCGGCCAGGCGTTCCAAGGCGAGCCCCCCGTCGTGTCCGACCGTCGTCGCCGGGCCGGCCTCCAGCGAGCCTATACCGGCGGTGGGGCCGGTTCTGGGCCGATTCCTCCGCTCCTCCGGGCTCAGAACCGCCGGTCGTCGCCGAGGTACCGCCGGAAGAAGGCCTCGGCGTAAGCGGCGCCGACCCGCCGCTGGTCCGCTTCGGACAGCTGGGGCGCGTAGGCGGAACCACCGGGGCGCCTGTGGTACGAGGAGGGCCGCCGTGGACGCGGCGAGCGCGCAGGCGCGCAGCGGGCGGCGGCGAGCGGCCGTGGGGGTGTCGGCGTGGTTCAAGAGTCGGTCTCCATGAGCCGTGGGCGGTGAACGGTGTGCCACGCGCGCGGGGCGCCGGGAGCGGCTCCCGGCGCCCCGCGGTGGCTTCGTTTCGACAGACGTCCGGCGGGGCCCGGGGTTGCGTCGCGTCCCGGGGAATCCGTGACCGGGGTCAGGAGGCGTGCCCGGGGGTCTTCCGGATCGTCTTCCGGATCCAGTCCGCGTACGCGGGCACGTGGGTGTAGAGCCCCGGTCCGGCCGAACAGGCGACCCCGGGGACGCCGGGACCCGAGGTGACTCCGACCAGCTCCCACCGCCCGTGCCCGCCCTTCTGGAGCTGCGGCCCGCCGGAGTCCCCGAAGCACGCCATGGCCCCTGGCACCCGGCTGATCGTGCACAGCCGGGTCCGGTCCGCGTAGCCGGGGGCGCACTCGCCGACGGCACCGGTGCGCGTCCGCAGCTCCCGCAGCCGCTCCGCGAACCTGAGTCCGGTGTCGACGGTGGTGCCGAATCCCAGGATCCGGGTCGGGGTGCCGGGCCGTGCGGCCCGCTCCGCGATCCTGACGGGCTGCTCGGAGACCGGGCGGTCGAGGCGGACCAGCGCGATGTCGTTCCTGTTGGCGGCCTTCCTCTCACCGCTGACGAAGCCGGGGTGGACGACGGTCCGCTCGATGGCCCGGACGGTTCCGCCCGACTTGCGCGCCTCGCTGCCGATCCGGACGATGCCGTCGAGGACCAGGCCGTCACCGGTCACACAGTGGGCCGCCGTCAGCACCCACTGGGGATCGATCAGCGACGCCCCGCAGTTGCCGTCGTACAAGCCGTGCTCCGGGGCCGACTCGGGGATCGTCGCCATGAACGGATAACGCTCGGTGGAATCGGTCCCGTTGACGATCGCTCCGGCGCTGCCGGCCATCAGGGTGGCGCAGGTCGCGACGGCGAGCGCGCCGACGGCGGTGGTGCGCGCCGCGCGGCCGACCGACTTCAAGCTGAACACAGGGGGTTCCTTCCCTCGTGAATCCGGTGTGCCCGGCCCACCCTGCTCGGTCCGGGGTCCGCCGGACCATCCGGTCAGCGGGCAGGTGCGGGGTGTGGCTGTCCCCCGGCCGCGGGGTCGCCGTCGCCCGGCGTCACCCCGGAACCCGCCCGTCCGGGCACACCCTCGCTCTAGCGTGCTTGTCATGACCTCGCTCAGGCTTTGGCGGGCGCCGGCGCTCGCCCTCGCAGCCGTCCTGTCGCTCGTCCCGCAGTCGGCCGTGGCGCAGGCCCCGGCGGACCCCACGGAGTCGGCCTCCCCGGCGCGGGCGGCGACACCGGACCGCCCCTCGTACGACGTGGCACTGCGCGCCGACGACGACGGCTCGCGCTGGACCGGCCGCCAGACGGTCTCCTTCCGCAACGCCGCCCGCACGCCCCTGCGTTCGGTGGACGTACGACTGTGGGGCAACGGCACCGACGGCTGCGGGACCCCGGGCAGCCCGTCCCCGGTCCGGGTGAGCGGGGTCGCCGGCGGCACACCGCGGCCGCTCACCGTGGGCTGTTCCGCGCTGCGGATCGACCTGCCGGCGCCGCTGCCGTACGGGGCACGCGCGAGCGTCTCCTTCGACGTCGCGATCACCGTCCCGGACCGCGTCCACCGCTTCGGCAAGGACGGCGCGTACCGCTATCTCGGCAACGCGCTGCCGCTGCTCTCGGTGCGCGACGCACAGGGCCGGCACCTCGACCCGGACGTCGGCTTCGGCGAGAGCTTCCACACCCTCGCCGGTGACTTCCGCGTCGTCCTCGACCACCCGAGCGCGCTCGTCGTCCCCGCGACCGGCACCACCGCCCGGCGCGCGGGCGCACCCGGCCGCACGGTCAGCACCAGCGTCGCGCGCGGGGTACGGGACTTCGCGTGGGCGGCGGGTCCCTTCGCGTCGAGGACGGTGACCACGCCCGGCGGGGTCCGGCTCAACGCGTACTGGACCGCCGCCACGTCCCCCGAGGGCGTCGCCACCGACCTGCGGGACGCCGTCGGCTCGGTCGACGAGTTCGGCAAGCGCTTCGGGCGCTACCCGTACGGCGAGCTCGACCTCGTCATGAGCGACAACCTCGACGACTTCGGCAGCATGGAGTTCCCGGGCCTCGTCCTGCTGTGGACCGAACCCGAGGGGTCCGCCGTCGTCCACGAGATCGCCCACCAGTGGTTCTACGGCATCGTCGGCAACGACCAGTTCGCCGCGCCCTGGCTGGACGAGTCCTTCGCCCAGTACGCGACCGAGCTGTACTACCGCTTCGACACCGCCACCTGCTGGGAGGAGCAGGGCATGTGGCCCAGCGACACGGCCGCCATCACCCGGTCCATGGCCTACTACGCGGACGGTCACCGCTCGGAGTACGGCCGTGTCGTCTACCGGCGCGGCTCGTGCGCCCTGCACGACCTGGAGCGCGAACTGGGCGGCCCGGAGACGGCGGGCATGCTGCGCGGCTACGTACGGGACCACTGGCTGGGCGTCGCCACCACCGCGGACTTCAAGCGCGCGGCCCAGGCGGCGACCCCGAAGGACCTCGGCCCGTTCTGGACGGAGCACAGGATCCACTGACCCCCGGGGCCGGGGATAACGTGGGCCCATGCTCACCACTCCGTCACGGGTCGAACTGCACCCGCTCACCCTCTCCGACCAGGACGAGTTCTGCTCGCTCGTACGGGCCAGCGCCCAGCTGCACGGGCCCTGGATGCAACTGCCCTCCACCGCCGAGGAGTTCCGCACCTGGATGCGCCGTTTCGACGACGGCGCCAACCTGGGCCTGCTCATCCGTGTCAGGGAGACCGGCGCGGCCGCCGGCATGGTCAACATCAACTCGATCATCCGGGGCCGCTACCAGGGCGCGTCCCTCGGCTATGCGGCCTTCGCCCCGTCCGCGGGGCGCGGCTACATGACCGAGGGGCTCTCCGCCGTCCTGGAGTACGCGTTCACGGAGCTGCGGCTCCACCGCCTGGAGGCCAACATCCAGCCGGGCAACGAGGCCTCCCTGGCCGTGGTCCGGCGGCTGGGCTTCCGCCACGAGGGCCTCTCCCCCGCCTACCTCTACATCGACGGGGACTGGCGCGACCACGAACGCTGGGCCATCACCGCACCGACCCCCTGGACGCCCGATCCGTCCCTTCCGGAGGTCTGAGGTGGCCGGGGACGACCCGGGACGCGCGGACTCCGGCGCGCGGGGGCGGCGCCGGCGGGACCCGGAACGGACGTACGCGGCGCTGCTCGACGCGCTGCTCGCGCTGATCTCGGAGGGCGGCCGGGAGCCCACCCGGAAGGCGATCGCGGAGCGGGCGGGGGCGTCCGAGCGGACCGTGTTCGTGCACTTCACCGACCGCGAGGCGCTGTACGTGGCGGCGGCGCGGCGGCAGGCCGAACGCTGGCGCGCCCACGCGGAACCGGTGCCACCCGCCTGGGAGGCGGCACGGAAGGTCTCGGCGCTCCTGGCACAGCGCGGCCGGATGTACGAGGTGATGTCGCCGATCAGGAAGATCGGCCTCGGTCTGGAGCCGGACTCACCGGGCCTGCGCGGGGTGATGGCCGAGGGCGACGCCTGGTTCAGGGCGGACCTCGCGGAGGTGTTCGCGCCGGAGTTGGGCCGGGTGCCGGACGCCGAGGAGGCCGGAGGGCTGCTCGACGCGCTCGATGCCTCCTCGTCGTGGGCGGTCTGGGACCATCTGCGCTCCCGCAGGGGACTCGACGAGGCGGCGGCCCGTGCGGCGATCGACCGCACCCTGCGGGCGCTCCTGGGAGTCGGGCCGCACACCTCTTGACGCGTATTGCAGTCGGACTGCAATAGTGGGCCTGCCATCGAGCCCCACCGAGAAGGGCGTGCCCTGCCATGAATCCGATGAACCGGCGCGGCTTCGTCGCGGCCGCCGCCGCGATGGGCGCCGCGGCCGCGTCCGTCTCCCTGAACCCGCAGACCGCCCAGGCGCTGGCCGGGCACCTGCCCCAGGGCGCGGGGAAACCCACGCGAGGCGCGACGCCGACGCCGACACGGACCGACGGGCTCCCGTACGACGACGTGGCCGACTTCGCCGACGCGGAGCGCGGCTTCATCGCCGCGTTCACCGGCGGGCCGATCACCACCGCCGCCGGGAAGACGGCCTGGGACCCCGGCGCCTACCGCTTCCTCGCCGAGGCGGGAGACCCGCACGAGGGCCACGGCCGCCACGACGGCCAGGGAGCCCCCGCCACCGTCGACCCCAGCCTCTGGCGGCAGGCCCGTCTCCTGTCGCACCAGGGCCTGTACCGGGTCACCGACCGCGTCTACCAGGTCAGGGGCCTTGACCTGTCGAACATGACGATCGTCGAGGGCGACACCGGCATCATCGTCATCGACCCGCTCATCTCCGCCGAGACCGCAGCCGCGGCACTGGGGCTCTATCGCGCCCACCGCGGCGACCGCGCCGTCCGGGCGATGATCTACACCCATCCGCACGTGGACCACTTCGGCGGCTGCCGGGGCGTGCTGCCGGACGGCGCCGGGGACGTACCCGTGCTCGCCCCGAAGGGCTTCATGGAGCACGCGGTCAGCGAGAACGTGTACGTCGGAACCGCCATGGCCCGCCGCGCCGCCTACATGTACGGCTCCACGCTCCCCAAGAACGCGAGCGCGCAGGTCGGCTGCGGGCTCGGGCTCACGGTCTCCCTCGGCACCGTCGGACTCATCGCACCCACCCGCTTCATCGGCACCACGGGCGAGGAGGTCGTGCTCGACGGGGTGCGGATCCGGTTCCAGATGACACCGGGGACCGAGTCCCAGGAGGAGATGAACTTCCTCTTCCCGGACCTGCGCGCGGTGTGCATGGCGGAGAACGCCACCCACACCATGCACAACATCCTCACCCTGCGCGGCGCCCAGGTGCGCGACGCCCATGCCTGGGCCGGCTACCTCACCGAGTCGATCGGCCTCTACGACGGCGTCGCCGACGTCGCCTTCGCCTCGCACCACTGGCCCACCTGGGGCAACGACGCCATCGTCGGCCTCCTCACCCACCAGCGGGACCTCTACGGCTATCTGCACGACCAGACCGTGCGGCTCATCAACCGGGGCCTCACCGGCACCGAGATCGCGGAGACCTTCCGGCTCCCGCCCCAGCTCGAGGGCGTCTGGGCCGACCGCGGCTACTACGGCTCACTCAGCCACAACGTCAAGGCGGTCTACCAGCGGTACATGGGCTGGTTCGACGGCAACCCGGCCCACCTCTGGGAGCACCCGCCCGCCGAGGAGGCCCGGCTCTGGGTGGAGTCCCTCGGCGGCCAGGCCGCGGTCCGCGCCCGCGCCCGGCACTACGCCGAGCGGGGCGAGCTGCGCTTCGCGGTCACCCTGCTCAACCATGCCGTCTTCAACGACCCCCGGGACGACCGGGCCAAGCGCCGGCTCGCCGCGCTCTACACCCGCCTGGGGCAGGCCGTCGAGAACGCCGTCTGGCGGAACTTCTACCTCACCGGCGCGCAGGAGCTCCTCCACGGGATCACCCCGCACGCGTCCGCCGCGCTCGGCCCCGACATGTACCTGGCCCTGACCGTCGGCCAGATCATCGACAGCCTCGCCGTCCGCGTCGACGGTCCGAAGGCCTGGTCGCTGCGGATCGCCATGGACTGGCACATCGGCGCCGACCACTGGCATCTGCGCCTCGCCAACGGGCTGCTGACCTGGACCCAGGACGCCCGGCCCGCCGCCGACGCGGACCTGACCCTGACGATGACCAAGCCCCAGCTCATCTCCCTGCTCGCGGGGAAGGGAACGGACGGCATCGCCATGACGGGCGACCGCAGGCTCCTCCCCCGGCTGCTCTCGGTCCTCGAAGCCCCCGATCCGGAGTTCCCGATCGTGACACCGTGACACCGGTGAGCGTCAGGGGACGGAGCGGATGCGGCGTACCAGCACCGACCCCGCGAGAGCCAGGGCGCCCGCGAGGGCGTACAGGGCCGTGTATCCGCCGAAGTGGGTGACCACCGGGGCCGCGATCACGGGCGCGAGGACCTGCGGCAGCGCGTTGGCGATGTTGATGACGCCCAGGTCCTTGCCCCGGTCCTCCGCCGTCGGCAGCACGTCCGTGAGCAGGGCGAAGTCCACGGCCGTGTACACGCCGAAGCCGAGGCCGAGCACGAGCGAGGCGACGACGGCGCCCGTCCAGGTCTGCCAGACGGCGAGCAGCAGCGTGGCCGCGGCGATGACGAGACCGGAGCGGATGACGTAGGACTTCCGCCGGCCGCTGCGGTCCGACCGGATGCCGCTGATCACCACCGTGGAGAGCAGGGTGAGCGCGTTGAGCGCCGTGAGGATCAGTACGCCGTTGTCCGCGTCGCCGTCGTACCGCACGGCGTCGGTCAGGTAGTAGAGCAGGTACATCGTGCTGATGGAGTACGACAGGTTCATCAGGAACCGGGTGAGCCAGGCCCAGCCGAAGTCGGGATGGCGGCGCGGGTCGATCCAGAAGCCGCCGAGGAACGTCCGCCACCGGAAGGCCGGCCGGGCGGCCGGGGGGAGCGCGGTGTCGCGCCGCATCACGACGTACGGAACGGCCGCGAGCACCGTGAAGACCGCACAGGCCAGATACCCGCCGACCACCCCGCCCGCGACCGTGGCCAGCGCCGTGCCCACCAGGATGCCGACGACCTGGGAGACGCCGAGCCAGCCGCCGACCAGACCGCGCTGCCGCGGCGGCACCTGGTCGGGGACGGCCGCGGTGAGCGCGGCGAAGGCCGCGTTGAGGGCGAGCTGGACCAGACACCAGCCGGCGATCACGGTCGCGACGCTCTGCGCCGCGGCGAGGACGAGCAGCCCGGCCGCGCCGCCCGCGACTCCGCCGGCCACCCAGGGGATCCGCCGTCCCACGGAGGTCGTCGTCCGGTCGGAGAGCGCTCCGAAGACCGGGTTGGCGATCATCGACACCGCCGCTCCGACTCCCGTCACGAGGGCGAGGGTGGACGCCTTGTGGTCGGGGGTGAGCTGCTCGGCCTGGCGGGCCAGGAGCAGCTGGAGCGGCCCGAACCAGCCGACCCAGACCCCGAGGTTGGCGAGGGAGAGCGCGCCCACCCACCGCCCGCCGGCCGGGGTGGCGGGCTCGGGGGCCGGACCGGCGGCGGTTCCCTCCGCCGCCGCCCCCTCGGCGGTCATCTGCCGCTCTTGATCAGGTCGCGGTACCAGGCGAAGGACTCCTTGGGCGTCCGTACCAGCGTCTCGTAGTCGACGTGGACGAGCCCGAAGCGCTGCCGGTACCCCTCCGCCCACTCGAAGTTGTCGAGGATCGACCAGATGAAGTAGCCGCGGACGTCGGCCCCCTCGGCCATCGCCTGGTGCAGCGCGCGGACGTGGCCGTCGTGGTAGGCGATCCGGCGGGCGTCGTCGACGCGCCCCGTCCCGGGGTCCGGGCCGTCACCGTACGAGCAGCCGTTCTCGGTGATGCAGAGCGGCGGCAGCCGGTCGCCGTAGCGCTCGCGCATCGTGGCGAGGAGTTCCCGCAGTCCGTCCGGGACCACCGGCCAGCCGAAGTCGGTGAGTTCGCGTCCTTCGATCTGCCGGATGGCGAAGGGCAGGTCCGCCGGAATCTCGATGCCGCCGAAGGAGGAGCCGGTGGCGGACGGGGCGGCGGACGGGGCGGCGGCCGGCTGCGGGGCGCCGATGAGCATCGGGTTGTAGTAGTTGATCCCGTACCAGTCGAGGGGTTCGGAGATCACCTCGAGGTCCTCCGCGACCGGGCCGGGGAGGAGCGAGTCGAGGCCCGCCGGGTAGGTGCCGGTGAGGATGGGGTCGGCGAAGAGGCGGTTCGTGAGGGTGTCGTACAGCTCGGCGGCCGCCCGGTCGTCGTCGCTGTCGCCGGCGGTCCAGACGGGGCTGTGGGAGGCGGCGATGCCGATCTCGCGGGCGCCGGCGGCGCGCAGGGCCTGCACGCCGAGGCCGTGGGCCAGGAGTTGGTGGTGCGCCGCGGGCAGGGCGTCGAAGACCAGGCGCCGGCCGGGGGCGTGCTCGCCGAGGCCGTAGCCGAGGAGGGTGACCTCGGCGGGTTCGTTGATGGTGATCCACCGGGGCACGCGGTCGGCGAGCCGCTCCGCGACCACCGAGGCGTACGCCGCGAACCGCTCGGCGGTGTCACGGCTGAGCCAGCCGCCGTCCTTCTCCAGGGCGAGCGGGGTGTCCCAGTGGAAGAGCGTCGGCACCGGGGCGATCCCCGAGGCACAGAGCTCGTCGACGAGTCGGTCGTAGAAGTCCAGCCCCTTCTCGTTGACGCGGCCGTGTCCCTCGGGCAGGACGCGGGACCAGGAGACCGAGAACCGGTAGGCACCGACGCCGAGTTCGGCCATCAGCGCCACGTCCTCGCGGTAGCGCCGGTAGTGGTCGGTGGCCACGTCCGCGTGCGAGCCGTCCTTGACGCGTCCCTCTTCTCCGGTGAAGGCGTCCCAGCTGGAGGGGCCGCGGCCGTCGGCCGTGAGCGAGCCTTCGATCTGGAAGGCGGAGGCCGAGACTCCCCAGAGGAAACCGGCCGGGAACTCGGGTACGGACGCTGTCATGAGGACTCGCTTCGATCGGCGGCGTGCGGGCTGCTCACGGCACTTTCGGGTCCCCGGGTCCAGCCTGTCAATGGAAAGTGAACAATTCTCAGGTTTTCCGAACGCGGGACGCGGGACGGGCGCTTCCCGCACACGCGGACGGGCCCTACCCCATGAGGGAAGGGCCCGTCCTCCGTACAGGTGCGGTACCGGTCAGCCTCCGCTGTGCGCCCGGCGGCGGCGCCACCAGACGAGGGCCCCGCCCGCGCCGATCGCGACGGCCGCGGTGCCGGCGATCAGACCGACGGGAGCGCTGCTGCCCGTGTCGGCGAGGCCGCCGTCGGGGTCCTTCGGACCGGGCGGAGGGGTGGCCCCGGGCGACTGGGGGGCCGTCGTCCCCGGATCCGACGGGGTCGGAGTCGGCTTGCCCGTGCCCGTCGGGGACGGGGTAGCGGTCGGACCCGCCGTACCGGTCGGGGCGGGAGTGGGAGTGGGCGTACCGGTCTCGGACCGTCCGGCGCTGTTGCCGCCGAACATCAGATAGCCCTTCTTGTTCGGGTCGTCGGCGATCGTGTCGACCGCGTAGCCGACCGTGCGGGGCTTGTAGCGCTGCTCGGTGCGGAAGCGCACCGGGTTCATGTTGCTCTTGGGCTGCTTGGAGAAGTCGACCCCGCCCACGGTGTAGACGTAGACCTCTTCGCCGTTGGACCACTTGTACTTGAACGTGCCCTCGGTGAAGGCCTTGTAGTAGCGGTCCCAGACCTGCTTGCCGGTCCAGTTCTGGTGCGGGGCGCGCAGCGGCCAGCGACGCACGTCGTTGCTGTCGATGATCCCGCGGTACTCGGCGGGCATGTCGGCGGCGTTCTGGCGCACCCACTCGGCGGCCACCCGGGCCGTGTAGACGCGGCGCAGGTCGGCGTAGTAGTCGCCGTTGTTGACCTTCTCCGCGACGAGGGGGGTGATGTAGCGGTCGAGCACGCGGTCCGACTGCTGCGTCTCCGCCTCGGTGAGGTCGCAGCCCTTCCCGCCGGGCGGCTGCGTGGTGGTCTCCTGCGGCACCGTGGACAGCTTGAGCGGGGTGTCGAGGATGTGGATGCCGCCGTCCTGCTCGCGCACGACCGCGGTCTCCGGCTCGATCCAGTACCGGAAGCCGGCCCAGCAGGGGAAGCCGTTGCGCTGGGGCAGGGCGTTCATGAAGTCGCGGCCCGCGTCCGTCTCCGGGTCCATGGCCTTGAAGATGTCGTGCTTCAGCTCCAGGTCGGCCTCCAGGAGGACGCGGCCCGCGTCGGTCTTGCCGAAGCCCGCGTCGATGATGCGGTTCGGCTCGTCCGGGTTGAGGTTGACCCAGAACGTGGACGGGTCGAGGGCGAGCCAGGTGAAGAAGGCGTCGGAGATCAGGTTGCCCTTCTCCTGGCCGCCCCAGCCGGCCGCGTACTCGTCCTCGACCGACTTGGCGGAGAACGCGTAGTCCAGGCCCTTGCCGGCCTTGCCCTTGCCGATGTAGCGCAGGTCGAGGGTGGTGAAGTCGATGCCCCCGAGGCCGCGGTTCATCTGGGCGCGCTCGCCGGTCCTCCCGAGCCGGTCGAGCTGGTCCTTGAGGGTCTGCGGGTTCGGCGGGGACTGGTTGATGACCTGGTTGCCGGAGCCGCGGGATCCGGTGGAGGCGCCGTTGCCCGGCGACATGGTCGTGCTGTTCGCGCGGTACGGGCCGTTCTCGGTGCCCTTGGGCGGTACGCCCTTGTGGTGGGACTGGTAGTCGTAGCTACGGACCCGGTCGCGGCCGAGCGTGTCCTTGCCCGCGGTGTCCTTGAGCTCCTTCATGAAGTTCTTGGCGTCGCGGGTCTGGTTCTCGGCGAAGACGTAGGTGTACTTGTACGAGCGCCAGCCCTGGTTCTTGGCCCAGGCGCGGTCCGCGGGCTTCTCGCGGCCGTCGGGGTTGCCGTTGGACTTGACCTCCACGATCTCCCGGGTGCGCTTGTTGTACGCGTCGAGGCGGCGCAGGTGCTGCTTGCCCGTGTCGGGGTCCTTGAAGTAGAACTCCTTCTCGCAGATCCAGTCCGGGCCGGTCAGGCCCATCTCCCGCACGACCTTGCCCATGAAGGCCTTGCCCCGGGCGTCGTAGCCCTGGTTCGGGATGTAGACCTTCGAGAGGTAGTCGCCGAAGGAGGTCCACCGCCGCTGCGCGTTGAAGCGGGCGTAGATGCGCCTCGGGTCGCTGTGGTCGTACTTCTTGTAGTCGGTTCCCGCCGCGTCGAGTTCGGCGCGGGTGGGGTTGAGGCCGTCGAACTGGAGACCGGGGTTGGTGTAGTCGTACGTGTCCCAACGGTCCACCGCACGGGAGGCGTCGCCCTGGGGCAGGCCGCCCGTGGGTACGTTCTTCACCCCGTACATCTCGTCGCAGCGCTTGCCCGGCTTCAGCTTCGGCGGCGCGGGCGCGGCCTCGGCGACGCCTCCGACGGGCTGGCCGGTGATCGTGATGACGGTGGCACAGGCGAGTGCTGACAGGCTGTTCCTGAGCGCACGCCAGCGGCGCGTTATTCGAGCTGGCTTCACAGTGCTTCCCCCGGGAGCCCCACGGGTCGATTCAGAGTTGCGCGGCACCAGGGCCCCCGATGCTCAAGTAGGCGCCGCGCAAGCGCTCCGATACTAGGGGCTCTCTTTGCCGCCGCAATGTGGTTTCGACGGCGTGGCATGTGTTAACTCCGTGCAGATTGCGGATTCTTGCCGTCACACGGAGGGATAGGCTTAGCTGCTGTGAGCGATGAAATCTGGGAGTACGGGGCCGAAGGGGCCGACGGGGACGGCGCAGCCGACGAGGACGGCGAGGACGGCGACGAGCACGCCGTCGCCGAGCGCATCGACAGGGCGCACGCCGACAACCCCCGCCTGAGCGCATGGCTGGACGAGCAGCGGGAGGGCTTCGCCGACTGGAGCCGCCGCCACGGCGGCGGATGGGACTTCGACGAGCGCTCCCTGGACCGCGTGGAGGCCCTCGTCCGTGAGCACGTCACCTCCGTCGACGACCTGTTCGCCCGGGAGCGGACCCCCTTGGTCCAGATCGCCTGCTGGTACGTCGGCGAGGTCCACAACCGCACCCGGGGCACCGAGTGGCGCCTGGACCCCGACCCCGCCGACAGCCACCCCTGGTCCCGGCGCCCCTACGTCATCGTGCCGTTCGCGGTGCTGGACGCGTACCGGGACCCCGAGGGCATCGACTACGACGCCCGTCCGCTGCACCATCCCCTCAGCGGCCTCCTCGCCCTCCTCCGGGAGGGTTCCGCCACCGGCACGGGCTCGCTCCGCGCCGAACTGGACGCGTACGAGCCCGGCGGTGACGACGGGGCGGAGTGATCCGTACGCCCAGGGACGTGATCAAGCCCTTCCCGGGGTGCGGCGCATGGCCGGGGAGGCGGTGGGGCACCCATGCCCGCGTGCACCCTACAGACGAGTCACAGCACTTCACCTCCCTGTCCGCACGGTTGACCGGTTTCGACGGAGCGGACCTGGAAGCCACCGGGATGGCCGAGGTGTACCGTGCGGTCGCCGCGGAGCAGCTCGGCGCGCAGCGGTACGCGCGGCTGCTGCGCGAGCTGCCGGAGGACCCCGACGACGCCGGGGACCGGGAGCTGCGGAAGGCGGCGGAAGCGGTCACGTACCTCTGGTACACGGGCAGTTGGCCGGGACCGCCGCCGTTCCTGGTGTCCCCGCGGGCCTACGCCGAGGGCCTGGTGTGGAAGGCGGCCGGTCTGAAGGCACCTGCCACCGGTCCTGGCGGGTACGGGAGTTGGGCCGAGGCGCCCGGCCGTCCCGAAGGCCGCGGCCGGGGTGACGCGGTCGAGGGGAGCGGGCCGTGACGCGGTACGACGTGATCGTGGTCGGCGCCGGCGTCGCGGGCTCGCTGGTCGCGCACCGGCTCGGACACCACGGGCGACGTGTCCTGGTCCTGGAGGCGGGCGCGGCGGACTCCGGAGACGGAGCTGCCGACGCCCCGCTGACCAGGTATCTCGCCGCCTCGGGCCTGGTGCCCGGTGCGCCCCTCGGGCCCCGTCCGGAGGCGCCCGCGCCCCAGGCGACGGACATCACCGGCGCGGGCGGGACCCCCGGGTACCGGACGGCCGGGCATCTCCGGCAGGACGGGCCGCTGCCGTACGCCAGCGGATACGTCCGCGCCAACGGCGGTACCGGCAACGTCTGGACCGGGCTCGCACCCCGGATGCTGCCGGAGGACTTCGACACCGAGGTCTTCGGGTACGGGCGGCGGTGGCCCCTCGGATACGAGGATCTCGAGCCCCACTACCGGGCGGCCGAGGAGGAGCTGGGGGTCGCCGGCGATGCCGACGAGCAGCGCGAGCACGTCGGGCTGCCCCTGCCCGACGGCTACGCGTTTCCCATGCGGCCGCTGCCGGCCGCGCGCCTTGACGGCGTCCTCGCGGCCCGCCTCGACGGGCGCCGTGTGAAGGATCCGGTGGCCCGCCGCGAGGTCGAACTGCGGGTGGTCGGCACCCCGCACGCGCGCAACGGCGTCCCGGACCCCCGGTACGACGCGGGTCGCGGGTACGTCCCGCGCGGCCGCCACGGGCGGCCGGACCCGGAGAGCCGCTGCGTGGGCAACGCGAGCTGCATCCCGCACTGCCCCTCGTACGCGAAGTACACCCCGCTCAAGACCCAGGGCCGCTGGAGCCCGGGCGTCACGCTCCGGGACCGGTCCGTGGTGAGCCGCGTCCTCGTCGACGCGAGCGGGCGGGCCACGGGCGTGGAGTACCACGCGCACGACGGGAGGGTCTCCGTCGCGCACGCCGATGTGGTGGTGCTCGCCGCGCACGCGGTGGAGAACGCCCGGCTGCTGCTTCTCTCCGGGCTCGCCGGCCGCAGCGGCCAGGTCGGCCGCAATCTGATGGACCACCCCGTCCTGCTGACCTGGGGCCTGCTGCCCGAGGACGCGGGACCGTACCGGGGGCCCGGCTCGGTCTCCGGATTCGAGGGCTTCCGGGCGGGCCCGGCGCGTCGGCTCCGGGCCCCGTTCCGCATCGAGTTCGGGACCTGGGGGTGGGTCTGGGCGAAGGGCCCCGTCGACACCGACGTACGGCACTTCCTCGCCGAACGCGGGCTGTTCGGGGCCGACCTGCGGAAGGCGGTCGGTGACCGGCTCCGCCGTCAGTTCACCCTGCAGTTCGAGATGGAGCAGAGCGCCGACCCGGCGAACCGGGTCAGGCTCCATCCGACCGAGCGCGATCCGCTGGGTCTGCCCCGCCCCCTCGTCACCTACGACCTCGACGAGCACGTGAAGGAGGGGATGGCCGCGGCCCGTGCGGTCTCGGACCAGATCTTCGGGCTCCTCGGCGCCGAGGACCACACCGACTTCGCTCCGGCGGCGGCCTGGCCCGGCCGCTTCGAGCACCGCGGCCGTACGTACGGCTATCGCGGGGCGGGCCACGCCGCGGGCACCCACATCATGGGCGACTCCCCCGGCACGTCGGTGGTCGACGCCTGGCAGCGCTGCTGGGACCACCCCGGTCTGTACGCGGTCGGCTGCGGCAGCATGCCCTCGGTGGCCACCTCCAACCCGACGCTGACCATGGCCGCGCTCGCGCTGCGCAGCGCGGAGCGCGTCGAGGCGGACCTGGCCTCCCGTGACCGTCCGGTGTCCCCCGCCCCGCCTCCGACCTCCCTCGCCACCAGCGAGAACGCACCGACCCGAGGAGTCCCGGAATGACCGCACCCGTGCCCCCGCTGCCCCTGCCGCCCGTGAGCGAGCCCTTCCGACTCCCCTTCCACTACGGGGCGTTGCACCAGATCGGCCTCGACTGGCTGGTCGCTCCCGGGCCGGTCCGGGAGCTGCTCGCGAAGCACCACCCTGACCTGACCGCGGCCGGGTTCGAGGACGGGCGTGCCCTGGTCTCCCTCAACTACCAGCTGTACTTCGCGCAGTACGCCTTCGGCGGCGGGGTCACGCAGGAGATCGAGTTCAGCGTCGTCGCCTTCCCGACCGGTGCGGAGGGGCGGCTGCCGCGGCTGAGCTACGCCCAGTACGCGCAGGGCTGGGACCAGACGAAGCTGCTCGGCATCGCACGCGTCCATGTCGTCTGCGACAACCCGTTCGCGATCAGGGCGGGGCGCGAACTCTACGCCGAACCCAAGTACCCGGGCCGTTTCGAGGTGGATCTGCCGTCGCTCAACGGGCCTGCGGGCGAGACCTGGAGCGTACGGTGCGCGGCGGCCTCCCTCGGCGCGGACGACGCCCTGGAGCAGGACCTTGGCCCCCTGCTGGCCCTCACGGCGGAACTCGACGGCCTCGCCCCCGCCGTCGCCAACTCCGCCCCGATCACCGGCTACGGCACCGACCTCGAGGGACGCCTGCTCGCCGGCCCGATGAACGTCTACCAGCCGTACCGCTGGTACGACCTGGCCGCGCCCGCCCGCGCGGGACGCGCACGGCTCGCGGTGCACGCCCCGGAGAGCGACCTGGGCCGCGACGTGCTCGCCCTGGTCGGCGACGAGGCACCGGCCGCCGGCGCCTGGACGTACCAGTCGCCCCCGGTGGCCGCCCACAACCGCCCGTACTACGTGCCGGCCGCGGCTCGTCCCTGACCCGCCCGGGGGGGTGGCCCGCGGCAGAGCCGGGTCCACGCCGCCGGCCGCCCCCGTCAGCAGGTCTCGCGGACGTACCCGGCTTCGCCCGCCGGGCGGACGTCGGTGTCGCGCAGGACGACGGAGAGCGTTCCGCCCCATCGGGCGCAGGCCCGGTCGAGGCCCTTCCGCTCGTACTCGATGACGAGCACCCGGTCGTCGAAGGCGCTCGCGTAGGGGCCGCATTCGTCGTACTGACCGCACTCCTCGGCGACCGCGAAGTCGAAGCCGAGCTTCCGGCCCTGCTGCGCGAGGTCGGGGGCGTTCTTCTGCCCGATCGCGAGTCCGGCGGAGTGGGCGCGGGCGACGAGCAGCCGGGCGAAGGCGAGGTCGTGTTCGCGCGTGAGGCGGCCCTGGGACCGTTCGTAGGAGTCGAGGTTGTCCGCCTCGACGGCCTGGTAGCCGGCGTCGGCGCAGCCGTCGATCCACTCGCCGACGATCGCGGCGAGCCGCTCGCGCTTGGCCGGGGTGGAGACGTCGAAGAGGGCCTCGTCCCAGTCCTGGTCGACGATCGGTGCTCCCCCGGCGCTCCGCAGGAGCAGGTCGGGGTGGTTCTCCTCCCACCAGTCGGTGGCGTCCGGCTGGGCCTGGAAGGCATTGACGTAGCAGATGTTGTAGAGGCCCTCGGCGGGCTTCGCCGTACGGTCGCGGGAGACGGCGCCCACCCCGTGGGGCGGTGCGTAGGGTCCGCCGATCTGGTAGTCGAATCCGACGTGGGGCTCGGGCGGGACGACCGTGCGGGCGGCGGAGGGCGGCGGGGAGGAGGGGGCGGAGTCGCCGTCTCCCCCGTCACCGGACGAGGTGCATCCGGCCGCGCCGACAGCGAGGAGGCCGACCAGGGTCAGGGCCGGCAGACGGCGGCGGCGCACGCTGCGGAGGGGACGGGGTTCGCGGGCGATCACGGTGCGGGGCTCCTGGTCGTCGATTCCTCGGGCGGCGCACGGCCGCCCACGGGCCTACGGTACGGGCGCTCTCCGACCGGTTCGTAGCGGCCTGCCGGACGCCACGCGAACGACCCGACACGGTCCGCACGGGCCTCAAACCCCCTCACCGACCACATACCTGAACCGAAGTCATGTCTGCGGATCGTGCGCGGGGTCTTGCGCCGCCCCCTCGGCCGTCTCTACTCTCCCGCGCAATGGTTAGGAACATTTCCTAACCTTCGACCGCACATCGATGTGAGCCCCCACCGCTGCCTTCGCGCAGCACTCACCCGGAGGACGTCGGATGTCCTACGCACATCAGGCACGCCCCGCACACAGAGACCGCATCCCCCGATGGCGCCGCCCCCTGGCGGTCGCCGCGGCCGTCGCCACCGCACTGACCGGCATCACCGGCCTGGCCGGTGGCACCGCCGCCGCGGCCCCCGACGGGGGACGGGCCGGCACCACGGCCACCACCCGCACGGCGGCCGCCGCCGCGATACCCGACCTGACCAGCGCGAACCGGCGGACGCCCGTCGCGGGCCTGCCCGACTGGAGCAAGGCGGGATACCGGGGCGGCGCCGCACTGCCCGGGCCCGCCGAGGCCCACCCCGACGCCGCCTGCCACATCACGGCACAGGAGCTCGCCTCCCAGTACGGCGTGCGCGCCGACGGCAGCAACGCCACGACCGGCCTCCAGCGGGCCGTCGACGCCATCAGGACGGGCTGCACCCCGTCGGCCGGCTACACCCGTCTCTCCTCGATCACCCTGCCTGCCGGCCGGATCCTCGTCACCCGTCAACTCTCCCTGGACGCCGACTACCTGGTGCTCCGCGGTGCGGGCATGGCGCAGACCACGCTCGCGTTCCGGCCGGACGCCGACACCCGCTACGACACCCTCACCCCGGACGGCAGCGACTGGGACGAGGACGGGATGACCCACGGGGCCGGGAAGGGCGGCTGGACCTGGCCGGGCCGCGGACTGCTCCGGGTGCAGACCCGTGAGGTCTCGCCGAAGTACACCGGCGACCACGCCTCAGCCCCGGCCAACCGCAAGGACATCTTCGAGGGCAGCGTCAACCAGCACTGGGCGAGCGGAGTCCCGCTGCGCGAGGGTTCGGCGATCGGCACCACCCAGATCAGACTCGCCGCCTCCGCGGACATGTCGCGCTTCAAGGCCGGCGCCCACCTCTGGGTCGGCGCGGCGAACACGGCGAAGTTCTACCAGCAGCAGACGATCACCGACTCGTCCACGTACGTGAACCTGCATATGCGTCAGCAGATCTTCCAGATCGCCGCGGTGGACACCGCGGGCAGGAACCTCACCCTCGACAAGCCCCTCGAGTACGATCTGCCGCTCAACTCGACCTCCGACGGCTCGGCCGCGATCGGCGGCACCGTCTACCCGAGCCGTGTCACCCCGCTCAAGGTCGTCCAGGGCGTCGGCATCGAGGACCTGAGCATCACCCAGGAGCTCGACGGGATGCCCAGGCTCGGCGGCGGCACCTACGACGTCGAGCCGGCCGACGCCGAGGCGAACTTCGGCAACATCGCCCCGGAGTACGCCCAGCACGGCATCGTCCTGAAGTGGGCGGCCAACGTCTGGATCCGGCGCGTCGGCACCCGGATGACCGGCTCCCACGCCGTCGTCACCGAGAGCGCCAAGAACATCCAGGTGCAGGAGTCCTCCTTCGACGGCTCCTGGAACAAGGGCAAGGGCGGCAACGGCTACTTCCGCGGCTCCCGGGTCTGGGACTCGCTGTACGCGTACAACACCAGCCGCAACCTGCGCCACTTCACCTTCCAGTGGTCCGCCTCGGACAACGTCGTCGTCGGCAACGACTTCGACAGCGATCTGAACCTGCACGGCGGCTGGGAGCGGCGCAACCTCTTCGAGAACAACAAGGCCGCGGTCCCCTTCGAGAACTCCTCGAAGAACTGCCGCGCGAACTGCGGCGAGGAGGGCGGCGGCGGCCCCGACGACTCGACCTGGTGGCCGATCTGGTGGGGCGCGGGCCCCAAGGCCGTCAAGTGGTCGGGGGCCACCGGCCCGCAGAACGTCTTCTACGGCAACGACCTCAGCAAGCAGACCACGGCCGGCGGCGCCTACCAGCCCTACTACGCCGACCGCCGGCGGCTGTAC
Source organism: Streptomyces sp. NPDC056480 (assembly GCF_042795405.1). NCBI lineage: Bacteria > Bacillati > Actinomycetota > Actinomycetes > Kitasatosporales > Streptomycetaceae > Streptomyces > Streptomyces sp. NPDC056480. The sequence continues at coordinate 112,733 of NZ_JBHTSA010000013.1, forward strand.
CAGCTGGGCAGCGCGGCCGCGGACCCGGCGGCGTACCAGCACCTGGCGGAGAACGGCGCGCCGATCCCGGACTGGGCGGGCCGGGAGAACCTGGACTACAGCAGGGCCCCGCACCTCGGTGTGAACGCGACGAGGACGGACACCTCCGGGTCGCTCTTCCTGAAGTCGACGGGCTCGGGACCCGGTGGCGACACCGAGGCGCCGAGCGTCCCGGGTTCGCCGCGGACCACCGGCACCACGGCGAACAGCGTCTCGCTCGCGTGGAACGCGTCCACCGACAACGTGGGCGTGACCGGCTACGACGTGTACCGGGGCGGCTCCCCGGTGGGGACGTCGACCTCGACCACGTACACCGACACCGGCCTCACGGCCTCCACCGCGTACGGCTACACCGTCAGGGCCCGTGACGCCGCCGGGAACGCCTCCGGCGCGAGCGCCACGGTCTCCGCCACCACGCAGAGCGGCGGGGGCACGCCCACGCCGACCCTGGTCTCGCGGGGCCGGCCGGCGACGGCCTCCTCCGTCGAGTCGGCCGGCTTCGAGGCCTCACTGGCGGTGGACGGCGACGGCGGGACCCGGTGGGCCAGCGCGGAGGGCGTGGACCCGCAGTGGATCCGCGTCGACCTCGGCACCCCGCACGCCGTCTCCCGGGTCAGGCTCGCCTGGGAGGCCGCGTACGGGAAGGCGTACCGGATCCAGACCTCGAACGACGGCACGAACTGGACCGACGTCCACTCCACCGGCACCGGCGACGGCGGCGTGGACGACCTCGCGGTGACCGGCACCGGGCGCTACGTCCGGGTACTCGGGACGGCGCGCGGCACGGCGTACGGCTACTCGCTGTGGGAGTTCGACGTGTACGGCTCCCCCGCACCGGGCGGCGGCGCGGACACGACGGCGCCGAGCGTCCCCGGCGGGCTCCGCTCGACGGGCACGAGCGCGAGCAGTGTCTCGCTGGCCTGGGACGCCGCCACGGACGACGTGGGGGTCACCGGCTACGAGGTCTTCCGGGGCGGTACGAGGGTCGGGAGCACCGCGTCGACCGCGTACACGGACACCGGGCTCGCGGCCTCGACCCCGTACGCCTACACGGTCAGGGCGCGGGACGCGGCGGGGAACCTGTCCGCCGCGAGCGGCTCCGTCGGTGTGACCACCGGACCGGCCGGCGGTGGCGGTCCGGTCGTCGAGGTGTCCACGGCGGGACAGTTGCGGAGCGCGCTGGCGGACGCGCAGCCGGGGCAGACCATCCGGCTGGCCGCCGGTGAGTACCGGGGCTCGTTCGTGACGCAGCGGGCGGGGACGGCCGCCGCGCCGATCACGCTCACCGGTCCGCCGAACGCCGTCCTCGTCAACGACGGCCCGTCGGGTACGGCCCCGTCCTGCCCCGCTCCGACCGCCGGCTGGGACTCCGGCTACGGACTCTGGCTGTACGGCGCGCCGTACTGGCGGCTGACCGGCTTCACGGTGAAGGAGTCGAAGAAGGGCGTCGTCCTCGACGACTCGCCCCACGTGACGCTCGACGGGCTCTCCGTGCACCACGTCGACGAGGAGGCGGTGCACTTCCGGCGCTCCTCGGCCGACGGCGTCGTCAAGAACTCGACGATCACCCACACGGGCCTGGTCCAGGCCGGGTACGGCGAGGCGGTCTACATCGGCTCGGCGAGCTCCAACTGGGCCTGCCACGGCAACCAGGGCGGCGTGGACCGCTCGGACCGCGTCCAGGTGCTGGACAACAGGATCGGCCCGTCGGTCGCCGCCGAGCACATCGACATCAAGGAGGGCACGTCCGACGGCGTGATCCGCGGGAACACCTTCGACGGCACGGGGATCAGCGGCTCCAACTCCGCCGACTCGTGGGTGGACGCCAAGGGCGTCGGCTATCTCATCGAGGACAACACCGGGACGTTCTCCTCGCCCGGCACGTTCGCGAACGGCTACGAGACCCACAACCCGTCGACGACGCCGTCGTTCCCGAACGGCTGCGGCAACGTCTGGCGCGGGAACCGTTCCGACCTCGGGGGCGTGGGTGCGTACGCCATCAGGATCACCTCGACGTCGAAGTGCGCCGCCGACCTGAACGTCGTGCACGCCTCCAACACGGTGACGAACGCCGGCAGCGGCCTGACGAACGTCCCCGTCACGCCCTGACCGGCAGGAAGGAGGAGGGGGTGCGGCCCGCGCCGGCG